>DAIDBC010000041.1 GCA_027310265.1 Candidatus Colwelliibacteriota bacterium | reverse complement strand
GTTCGGGGGAGACAAGGAAGGATTAGTCCAGGCAAGGGCCCTCCAGGCGAGGGCTCCAAAGAATAACAAAGCAAATAGAACGGTTGCTACCTTATAAGTACGAACCTGTGCTTCCTCTCTCTCTCTCTCTCTCTCTCTCTCTCTCGGGTTGGGTAGGGTCATAGGATTGGTGCCAATGAATTTAATAGGCCTACTGCGTATTATTATACAACAAAATACCGGCGGCTGTGGATAACTTTTACTTCAAATATTCCTTGATGTTCCGCTGCTGTTCCTCGTAAGTTTTAGCGCAATGGATGTTACCCCCGCTGTCATGGAGATAGTAGAAACAATCGGTTTTAGCCGGACGAAGCGCGGCGTCGATTGCTGCAAGCCCCGGACTTGCAATCGGGTGCGGCGGCAATCCATTGTGCAAGTAGGTGTTGTAAGGCGAATCTATCTTTGTGTCCCCCGCAACTAGTGGCGCCCACCATCCTTTCCCTGTATTCCCGCGGGCATATTGAATGGTGGCGTCTACATCCAGCTTCATCCCGACAAGCAACCGGTTCCAGATTATTCCGGAGATTAACGGCATATCGTTCTTGCCAGCCTCGCGTTCAATAATCGAGGCAACTTTTATCAGGGTGTCCCATTTAATATTTTGCTTCAGCGCCTCTTTCATATATGGCTCGAATTTCTCCCGAAATTTGGCTTGCAGCCGGCTAGCCACGTCTTGCGGGGACTCATCCACCGGAATCAAATAGGTATCCGGGAAATAAACACCCTCGAAGTATTCTGGCGGCGTTGCGGTGTACGTGCTGACCCACTTGTTTTCTTCATCGCTGCTCCAACCCAGAGTCTTCGCGAGAATGCCGGCTGTTTCTTCCTTACGCAATCCTTCCGGTATGATCACCCACCTCATATACGGCGGTTGGGCAAGCGTTGCCGCCAGTTCAAACACGTTCATTGACTTGGAGATTTTGTAACCTCCCGGTTGGATCTTGGCGCGGAGCCCTTCCAATGAAACGACGAGATTAAACGCAACGGCGCTACGGATGAAACCGCTATTTTTCAGACTTGAGGAGATTTTAGTGTCGCTGATATTTAGCGGTATTACGAAGCGTTCCGACCCGGCGCCGGCCTGCGGAGCGCTAAAAGCAAGAAAGTAAACTGCAAAAATCACCAGAGCCGCCACAACGCAGGCAGAAATAATGAAAATCCTCCGGGGAGTGAACATTGTTTTCTCTTTGAGGAGCGGGATACCAGAATCGAACTGGCGCCTCAACCTTGGGAAGGTCGCGTACTGCCACTATACTAATCCCGCTTATCTTTGCTTCGGAACTATAATTATCAAATTCTCCCAAGGCAAGCGATAATTGAACTTTGACCGCAGCTCTTTCTCCAAATTGTATGGGTCGGAAAAGTAATCGATGTTTTGTTGCAGTTTCTGGTTCTCGGCGGCTAGATTGTTCGCCTGCGCTTTCATCTTGTCGAATTCATCAGTCAGAGTTCTCCTGTTTTGATCCACCTTATACACCTGAAAACCTAGAAATCCGGCCACCGCAAACAAAACAATATAGATCCAGAGCCGCTGCATAAGTTTATTTTATCCCTTTTTCTATCGCTTTAGCAGCTCGCGAAAAACCTCCACCGAGATATCCACCCGGCCGCGTTCTTTTAGTTTCGCCTTGCCGCGCTGCTGTTTCTTCCACAGCTTCATCTTACGGCTGCGATCACCGCCATAGAGATAACCGGTGACATCTTTTTTCAATGCAGGAATGGTTTCTCTCGCGATTATTCTGCCCTCCGCCGCAGCCTGGATCGCCTGCGCAAATTGCTGGCGCGGCAGCAAATCCTTCAGCCGCTCAGCCATCTTACGACCTTCGTACTCCAGCTCGCTTTTATGCACTATGCGGCTTAGCCCCGGCACGACTTCTCCGGCCACTAAAATATCCATCTTCCTAAGTTCGGTAGGCTCGTAACCTGCGAAATCATAACTGAATGAAGCGAAACCCTGGGAAACTGATTTCAACTTGTCGTCGAAATCCAGTATCAGTTCGGCTAATGGAAGAACGGTATTGATGACTGCGTAATTGCCACGGGTCTCGGTTTTGACCTCACCCATCCGAAAGTGATCTTTCAGTCCCAAAATGTTACCCAAATATCTAAGCGGCGTAAGGATGGTAAGGCGTGTTACTGGCTCCTCGGCCACCAGATATTCCGCCGGAAAATCTCTGGCTCGTTCGATGGTCGTCCATTCCCCTCTCTTTAGTTCAACCCGATAAGCGACTGATGGAAAACTGTTTACCACTTTCAACCCGAACTCGCGTTCCAGCCGCTGCACGACAATTTCAAAATGCAGCCTGCCCAAAAAGCCGCACTGGAAGCCGCGGCCCAAAACCTCACTCACATCCGAGGCAATCGAAAAAGACGAATCGCGCAGGCGTAACTTGTGCAGGGCCACTTTTAGGTCATCGTAGTCATCGCTTTCTGCCGGATACAACGACACAAAAACAACCGGGGCGGGGACCTCGAAACCGGGCAAAGCCTGTCCGCCGGTTGTCGGACCGATTGTGTCGCCTATCCGGATGGCATCGGGATCTTTGATGCCGGTTGCGATATAACCGATATCGCCCGGATGCAATTCCCGGCCGGGCGTAATCTCCGGTGCAAAATATCCCACTTCCTTTATCTTGAAACTGCGGTTGAAGGCTAGAAGCTCCGCAGATTCTCCAGCCTCGAATTTACCGCCGAAAACCCTGACAAACGCGACGACGCCTTTGTGGTCGTCATAAAGCGAACTAAAAATCAGCGCGGCAGGCGATTTTACCTCCCTGGGCGGGGGCACTTTATCGATAACCGCATCCAAAAGTTCGGGCACACCCTGCCCCGTTTTACCGGAAACACGAAATATTTCCTTGCGGGTGGTTCCAAGAAGTTCGGCGAGCTCCTCCGCCAGTTCTTCCTGACCGACCGGATTCAAGTCAACCTTATTCAGCGCGCCGATGATCGTAAGTCCCTCCGAGCGGGCTCGCTCCAAATTGGCCAACGTTTGCGCTTGAATACCCTGGGTCGCATCGACCAACAGAATTGCCCCCTCCACCGCTTTTAGCGCCCGCGACACCTCGTACGAAAAATCGCTGTGGCCGGGAGTGTCGATTAGATTAAGCGTTACACCCTTATAATGCATCGCGACTGGCGCCATTTTGATGGTGATCCCGCGTTCCCGTTCCAGCTCCAATTGATCCAGATATTGCGCTTTCATTTTGTGCGGTGAAACTGTGCCGGTGAGTTCCAAAAAACGATCGGCCAAAGTGGACTTACCGTGGTCGATGTGCGCGATGATCACGAAGTTTCTTGTGTCCATTATCTCTAATCGCCCTGTTCCAGAGTGAGGTTAATAACTGTCCGCCCCGGAAGATGGTCGGTGTTGTAATAGAATACCGGCTTCCCAGATTCGCGCCAGTGCCAGCCGGGCGGAGCCTCAACGCTGTAGTTCAACGACGCATCTTCCCCAGGCTGACGTTCAACCGCAAATTCATAACGCGTTCCATCAGAAATTTTGATCCGCGAACTGTCGTAAGTGAGCGTGGCCGTGCGGGTAACGCGCGGCTGGGGCGATAGCCAAAAACCAAACACACCCCGTCCGAAAGCCTGGTAACTTTCCGCGTAATCCACCGCGTCCACCGTCCGCGTACCCTCAATCACTGCAACGTCCGAATCTACAGAGTAACCCAAACGCTTGTAGTTTACCGGTGGACTGACTTTTTTATAGGTGTTACCGGCAATTTGGACGAGGTGCGAGCCGCTGGGGACGAACACCTGCATAAAATCCTGGCTAATTGTCCCACCGTTATTGGTTTGGACAATGGTTAAGTCATTCCGCACGCTCCCATCCGCGCCGATCTGCGAACGCAGGCCTAACGTTTCCTGTAAGGAAGATTTGGTACCGATATCCGCGCGGGCAAACCCCAAATAATCCCCGGAGAAGTTATCCGGCAGCGGCCAGACTCCCCCTCCCCAGTCAGAGTTCAGAACATAACTCTGCAGGGCGGGATCCATAAAATATAATCTCGCTTCGCGATTCGTGATCCAATTTGCAAGTGATCCGGCGAGAGCACCCTTCTCGGCACCACTCAAACTGTGTATTCTCGCCGCAATCGCCGGCAGAAGCATATTCATAAGACGCTCATAACCAAGGCGTTTGGTTTCGCTTACAAAATTAGCCTCGGTTATCGGTTTCTTAAGACCGTCTACTTGGATCGGCGAAAGTGAACGGACGATATCAGTAAGTACATCCGGCGTAATTGCAATGACGCCGGTATACTGTGTCGTATTTCCGCTATCTGACTCAGCGGTTTCAATAAACGATTTAACCTTGGCCGCCGAGGAAGGAAAATCGAAAAACCAGTTTGCGTCCCGTATTTTCCAAGATGTCTCCTGCAATTGCAGGGGTATCGGCGGCACTAATCCGTCGCCAAGCGATTTCTCTGCCGCGCTTACGCTTCGCACCTCGACGCTTTTAAAGCTCCCGTTACCCAAATTCAAATCGCCGTAGGCGGTTATGCGCCCTCCGCCGGGACGAAGCACGGAAGTATCCTCGAAAACCAGTAAGACATGCGACTCGGGACGCTCCAAAAGAGCAATAAGTGCATCCAACATATCCGTCTGCCGGCGCAGTTCCGTCCCCAGGGCGAGATAACTGCCCTCGACATTCGGCGGCGTAGTGCCCAGTTTCTCCGCCGTCTCTCTTATCGAGTCGCTCAAACCACTCACTTGTTTCAAACCAGCATCGGTATCTTTTAAGATACTGACTAACTCTTGACCGTTCCCGCCGAAAAATAAACCAAGCCCCTCGTTCCGCAGCAGGGCAAAAGAATTATCAACTGCAATTAAAGCGCTGGCCAACTGTCCTATTTGGGAGATGCTATTGGGTACTTCGCGCAGAAACGGCAAAAGTTTCAAAGGGCTTACGCTGGTCGAAACTGATTCAGTGTTATTTCCTGCAGCTCGGATTTCTTCACGACCTGCGGACAACTGCTCCGACGAATTAAATAGTAAGTAACGCAGGTTACCAAAAAGCACGTTAGCCGAAGCTTCGGTTCGATTCTTAACTGCCCAAAGATATCCGGCGTAGGCAATGAGAATTATGCCCAGTGCCGCCGCGATTACTGCCACAACCTTGTGTATGCGTCGCTGGGGACGTTCGATCTCCAACGCCGAGGCAGGTTGCCAGTTTTCACGATGCATCCGCACCCCGCGCGGCTTACGCACGTCGGATATCCTACTATCGATATTTTTTCTGGTCAGTTTGTGCTTCAAGATATTTGAATTATAGAGGTCCGACGCGACAAACGGAATGAGCGCGACTGGTTCTTGACATACGCGCCAAAATATTGTACCATTGCAATAACAAACCTAAACGGGTGTCCGCCCCAAAAGTCGATTGAGCGGAACC
>DAIDBC010000033.1 GCA_027310265.1 Candidatus Colwelliibacteriota bacterium | reverse complement strand
CATTATTTTGGGAACGTTTGTCCTCTCGGCCGGATACTACGACGCTTACTATGCCAAAGCTCAGAAAGTCCGCGCGCTCGTCAAAAAAGATTTCGACGAAGCTTTTAAAGAGGTGGACGTGATACTTACGCCGGTTGCGCCTACACCAGCTTTCAAGATAGGGGAAAAGACCGATGATCCGCTCCAGATGTATCTTTCCGACATCTTCACTATCCCGGTGAATCTAGCCGGCCTGCCTGGTATTTCGATACCGGTAAATGGTCGTGCGGGAAAACTGCCGATAGGTTTCCAATTGATCGGCAAACCGTGGCGCGAAGCTGACGTCCTCGGCCTCGGAATGTTCTATGAAAAGTTGGGCCGCAAGTAGATTGTAAAAAACCAGTCCCACGGGTATACTCCGTGTGGTTGATGCAGCCGTAGTGTAGCCCGGTTAACACGTCTCCCTGTCACGGAGAAGATCGCCGGTTCAAATCCGGTCGGCTGCGCAAATATTTCTTCACAATCGCCGTGAACTTCTTTCCGCGGTCAGCGTAGTCTTTAAACATATCAAAACTGGTTGCGCCGGGCGAAAATATAATAATGTCTCCTGCTCTTGCGGTTTTTAGTGCGGCCTTGAAAACCTCTTCCAGGTTGCCGGCACTCATTTTTATAGGCGCGCTCCTACGGATTGAGTTATATATTTTTCTTCGGCACTCGCCGTAGAGAACAACCGATTTGGTGTTCGATTTTCGTAATACTTTGGTAACGGGTGAATAGTCGAGGTTTTTGTCACGCCCGCCCATTAACAGAATTTTCGGTTCAGGGAACGCGCGTATAGCTGCAGCGGTTGTCATCGGATTGGTTGAGGCAGAGTCGTTGTAAATTCGCGCGCCTCCGATAGTGGCAATGTGCTGTAGACGATAGGGTAGCCCGCGATATCTGGAAAGCGTCTGTGAAATCATATTTTCCGGTACGTGGAGCGAACGCGTGACCGCCGAGGCCATAGCCGCATTCTTCAGATTATGCGGTCCGGCGATTTTTAGGTCGGCTAGATTGACTTTTGTGGTTGTAACTCCGACGCTCTTGCCGGGACTTAACGCCGCAATCTCCGCAGCATATTTGTCGCCCGCAATATAAAATATTTTGTCGTTCCTGTGCTGGAATTTCGCGATATTAGATTTTGCTTGAAAGTATTCTTTGAAATTTTTATGTGCATCCATATGGTCAGGGAATAATCCCAAGACCACGGCAATTTGCGGCGAACGCTTTAAATCCTGCAGCTGGAAGCTGGACAATTCTAGTACCGTTGTCGATTTCTTATTTAGCCTATTTAGAATCGTTATCGCCGGCTTGCCGATATTGCCGGCAAGATACGCATCGTAGCCGGCAGATTTCAGGATTTTGTAGATCAATGTTGAGGTCGTACCCTTGCCCTTTGTCCCAGTTACGCCTACGACCCGTCCCCTTGCGCGTTCCAGAAAAAGCGCGGTCGCACTCGAAAAATTAACCCCTTTTTGTATAGCGCGCCGTATCTCCGGAAGATTGTAGGGGACTCCGGGTGAGCGATAGACGGTGTCGAATTCATCTAGATGTTGGAGGTAGTTCGGATCCAGTTTGCGGTCCAAAACCACAATCTCAGCCTCGGGATTTTCACGTCGCAGGAGTTTATGTAAAGATTTGCCTTCTCGGCCGAAACCCAGGATTGCAATGCGACGAGGCATCTGATCGAAATTACCTTCTAGTACCGGTGGCAGGGATCGAACCTGCGACCTAGGGCTTATGAGTCCCTCGCTCTACCACTGAGCTACACCGGCTTCCTTAAAATAGTATATGTTGCGGGGGCGGGAGTCGAACCCACTCCTGAAGCTTATGAGGCTTCCGAGGTACCGTTCCTCTACCCCGCGCCCGCATTTTAGTTTCGGAGGCGTTCGTTGTCAAAGTATCGTTAAATTTTCTAAAATAGGGTTAGTGATGACTTCTGATAAATTGAGCGACATCAAGCGTATCCGCGGTGAAGCCCTAAAGTCTTCTGAGGATATAAAAGACTCAAAGGCCCTCAACGCTTTCCGCGTGAAATATCTTGGAAGAAAAAGCGAAATAAGTGACCTGCTAAGCTCGCTAAAGAGCCTTAAGCTTGAGGATCGGCGTACCGTGGGTCCCGAAGCGCAGCGGCTTAAAAAAGATTTGGAGGAAATAATCTCTTTTAAGGCAAAAGAGTTGGGTGGCGAGTCGGCCGATCTCGGCATCGATATTACCCGCCCTGGTCGGAGGCCTAAACTGGGTCATCTCCATCCCCTGACCAAAATAGAGCGTGAAATGCGTGATATTTTCACCGCGATGAATTTTTCGGTGGTGGAGGGGCCGGAGGCGGAAACCGAATATTACAACTTTGATGCTCTAAACATCCCAGCCGATCACCCTGCCCGCGAGATGTGGGATACGTTTTGGATAAAAGGGAAAAAAGGCGAGCGTAAATCGCGCCTATTGCTCCGCACACACACTAGTCCGGTGCAGATAAGGTACATGGAAACGCATGAGCCGCCATTCCAAATAATCGTTCCCGGTCGGGTGTTCCGCTATGAGGCAACCGATGCGTCGCATGAAATAAATTTCTATCAGCTAGAGGGATTAATGGTCGGCAAAAATATCAGTTTAGCCAATTTCAAGTTCGTAATCGAAGAGTTTTTCCGCCGATTTTTCAACGAGCGGGTGGAATACCGCCTGCGTCCAAGCTATTTTCCGTTCGTCGAGCCCGGCGTGGAGGTAGATATAAAATTCCGCGGCAAATGGCT
>DAIDBC010000008.1 GCA_027310265.1 Candidatus Colwelliibacteriota bacterium | reverse complement strand
ATGATTTCGGAGAGTTTGATGCGGACGGCAAGCCGTACCACGAAGAACGGTTCGGCAAATTTTGCCACCCGAACTGCGACTGCGGAAGATTTATGGAAATAGGCAATTCGGTGTTTATGGAATATCGGAAGACCGAGCAAGGGACTTTCGAAAAGTTGCCACAGCGCAATGTTGACTTCGGCGGCGGGCTGGAACGTATAACTGCGGCGGCGAATAATGATGCAGATATATTTAACGCAGATGTTTTCGAGAAGGTGAAAGAAAAAATTTCTGCACTTTGTCATGTTCGCTACGAAGAAGAAGGACACAATGGTATCGTCGTAGTTGGAAGGGCAGGAGATAATTACGGAATGGGCGCTGAAGATATGAGACGAATCTACCGTGTGATACTCGATCACGTGCGCGCAGCAACATTCCTGATGAGTGATGGTGCTTTACCGAGTAAGTCAGATAGAGGATATCTTGTAAGACGTCTTTTGCGTCGCGCCGTTCGGTTCTCCGATCATTTAAAGATGTCAGGGGGCGGATTGTCGCAGTTCGCCGAGCTCTTCATCGACGTTTACAAGAATATTTATCCCAATTTGGAAGAAAGTCGGACGATCATTTCTTCGGCTGTCGCTCGCGAGGAAAGCGATTTCCGGAAAGTTTTGAAACGTGAGGGTCCTAAATTGTCAAACTACATACAAGAGGCGGTTTTCAAAAAAGAATTAGATGCGGCAGTTGTTTTTCGGTTTGTGACAACCTACGGTTTTCCAGTCGAATTAATTGTAGAAGAAGCAGCGTCCAGGGGCGTCAAAGTCCCAGTGCAGGAATACGAAGAATTAATGAGGAAGCATCAAGACATTTCCCGCGCCGGTATTAGTCAGAAATTTGCGGGCGGGCTCGCCGACCATTCCGAAAAAACCACGCGTCTGCACACCGCTCACCATTTGCTGTTGAAAGCACTGCAGATAGTTTTGGGAAGCGTAGTGAAACAGCGCGGGTCAAACATCACTAGCGAACGCCTGCGGATGGATTTTTCGTATGACAAGAAAATGACTGACGAGCAGAAACAAGAAGTGGAAAAGATCGTGAATGAAAAGATCGCGGAAGATTTGCCGGTGATTCGCAGCGAAATGGCGCGCGAGGAAGCGGAGAAACTCGGTGCCGAGCATGAGTTCGGTCAGAAATACCCAGAGCGAGTATCGGTTTACTCCGTTGGGCCGAAATTGGCGACCCAGAGCGACCCCCAGTTTGGCAAAACGTACTCGATCGAGTTCTGCGGCGGGCCGCACGTTACCCACACCGGGGAGATAGGCAAGTTCAAAATATTAAAAGAGGAAAGCGTCTCGGCCGGTATCCGGCGCATCCGCGCTGATGTGTCTTAAACCATGACTGTTGGGAAGACCTTGATTCCGTTAGACTCAAAATCGGCCGTAACCGTATTTAAGTCCATCTGTATTTTACGCACAAATCCGAGGGAAGAACTGACCTCGGTTGATTTGGAAAATATCCTTGCGCAAGCACTGTGGAAATCCTTCGATCGGTTGAGGGGCGGAGCTGCGGAACGGTTGCAAACCGATGAAGTCGATTTGCTTTTAACCGATGCCAGGGTCATTGGAATAAAGATTGACGGACATCGAGTCCACAACCCTGAAGGGTTCACTGGCCGTGAGATCGAGCTCACGCTTTGTCTCACCATTGTCCGCCGCGACAAGCTCCCAGCCGAGGGCGGAGAGATTTTCGAAGAGGGCAGCGTAAGGGCTTATCTTACTGCGATCGAAACCAACAAGGATGGAATGATTTATGTAGATAGTGGTAGCGACCTCACCACGGTATTTTTGGTCGCGCCGGAACTAACTTCCTACCTCGGCGAGTTCGGATGGGGACAAAACGATTTGGTCAGGGCTTTTACTTCCGGTTTGGACACTGCCGCCGAAACGGGGAAAGCGTTATACTTGCAATATGCGGGGGGCGGCGCGTCCCCGCGGGTTACCAAAAGGTTGGACGAAATTTTTTACAATTCCTTCGGCACTTTCGTGAACGGCATTACGATGGCGATAAGAAACTCGTTTGAGCCGCGTTTGACGGGGAGCGGATCGGGACGCGGACGAAGCGCATTGGTTAAGGAACAATTGCCTGCGGTGTATCTGCGTAGTTTTATTCTGCCGGAATCAGTGTGGAGCAAAAATTTCTTCTTGGGAGATCGTAAAACCAGGTTTATGCCTGCACCAGAGGTGGATTTAGTTGGATTTATCGACGATAATCAAAACAGCGTTTACGGGGAGTTAAACCGCCTTGCGAGACGCAGGATAAAGTGGCTGATGCCGGAAAAAGAATCGAAATGAAGAAAATTTATGTAAACAAAACCGATACAGCTCCCTCGGTGATTGAGAGGGTTATTAGCGCCGAGGACAAGGAAATCACGCTGTATATTCCCCGGGGTACGCAGTTTTCCACTCTGAAAAACAATTTCAGTTTGTTAAAGCGCGAGGCGGGCCACGCGGGAAAGTTGGTCACAATCGAATCCGTTGACGATACAGCCCTGGATCTGGCAGCTTCGGTTGGCTTGAATGCCGTAAATCCCTTTTTCGGCCGCAAAATGCGCGCCGTCTCCGATATAGTTTTGAAAAGCGAAATTACGGAACAGACCCAGCCTAAATCCATCCACAGGTATAAAAATTACGTTGCCCATGATGACAAAAGTCAGGACTTAAAAGAAGAAGCCGATTTTGGCATAGAAGAACTGAACCGCGAGCCGCGGTCGCGCTTACAGAGAGTAATCTCACTTTTACTTATAACGATATTATTTGTTGGTGTTGGTGTTGGTTTGGCAATAATCCTGCCCCGCGCCGATATCAATCTCACATTCAAGGAAACGCCTTTTGAGTTTGACGGCTCGTTTGTAGCCGATACCAACGCTAAAACCCCAACTTTATCCTCTGCCCAAGTAATTGTCCCTGGAACGGTTTTCAAGGATGTTCAGAACTACAGTATGGCTTGCCCAGCCTCGGATAAGAAAAACGTTGAGCAAAAAGCAACCGGTAAGATAACTATTTATAACGCCTACGGTTCTTCGTCGCAGCTTTTAGTGAAAGGTACGCGTTTCACTACCCCCGATGGCAAGGTATTCCGCTTGGATGCAAATGTAACCGTGCCAGGGGCAAAAGTGTCAGGCGGAAAACTTACACCGTCTTCGATAGCCGCGACGGTCGCGGCCGATAAGCCTGGGCCGGATTACAATGTCGGTCCGGTTTCGCGGTTTCGTATTCCCGGTTTTCAGAACACCCCGAAGTATGAAGGTTTCTATGCTGAATCCAAAGACCCGATGACCGGCGGGTTTATTGGCAACGTTGCTGTGCCGTCCATGGACGATATCGCTAAGACTAAAAGTGCGGTGGAGGCCGCACTTACCGACGCGTTGAACAGTCAGGCGATCTTGAAGTTGCCGCAAAACGTCAAAACTCTTGCCGGTTCTTCGCAAGTGGCAATGACTTCGGAAAACATTTGTAAAACCGTGAATCCGGACGGCAGTTTCACCGCTACGGCCTACGGCGAGATTAAGGTTATGACCTTTCTCGAATCCGATTTGATTTCGGTGATGGCCGCAAAGGTTGCCGACACCTCTAGCCTCAATCTTATTCTGAAAGGGACCCCCGAAATAACGTATGGTTCCGCGCCGGCGCTGGGCTTTGCGAAGGGACAAATGTCTACTTCGATCGCTTTCAAGTCTTATTGGGTGCAGCCCTTCGATCTTAATGGTTTTAAATCCCGCGCGGCGAACAAGAATGAAACAGAACTCAAAACCCTGATCTTTTCTCTTCCGGGGATAAAATCAGGAGAGGTCAAATTATGGCCGTTCTGGGTAACGAAGGTCCCCGGTGACGCCTCGAAAATACGCGTTGACGTGGTCTATGAGCCGTGATAATATGTCGCCGTCCTTTATGACCGCAAATGGTATGGTGCTGGAAGCCCTGCCCGGCGCTTTGTTCCGGCTGAAACTGGATGATGGCCGGGAGGTTCTGGCCTACGTCGCCGGCAGGATGCGGATGAACCGCATCAAAGTGCTGCCCGGCGATCGCGTTTTAGTCGAATTCAGCGCACAAGGTGACAGCCGCGGCCGTATCGTCAGACGGTTATGATAAAGCATACAAAATGAAAGTTGGGGCATCGGTTAAGAAAATATGTCAGAAGTGTAAAACAGTGCGCCGGAAAGGGCGCATCTATGTCGTGTGTTCTAATCCTAAACATAAGCAGCGCCAAGGTTAAATGCGTTTGGTGGGAATAAATATCCCGGACGGCAAGAGGGTAGACGTGTCGCTTACCTATATTTATGGTATTGGTGTTTCCTCGGCGCAGAAAATTCTTTCTTCGACCAAGATTGACCCGGCAAAACGCGCCAAGGATCTCACCCCTCCGGAGTTGGCTAAACTAAAAGAGTTTATCGAGCGCAACTTCAAGATTGAAGGTGAACTGCGCGCCCAGGTGCGCCAGAATATTTCTCGGCTGAAAGATATCAAGTCTTATCGCGGCATCCGCCACATCAAGAGATTGCCGGTAAGGGGCCAGCGCACCAAAACCAATTCCCGTACGGTGCGGGGTAACGTGCGCAAGACCGCCGGCAGCGGTAAGCGCAAAGTTGAATTGAAGTAAAAACACGATGGCCGAAAAACCCAAAAAAGAAGTCAAAGAAGCCAAACCGGAAACATCGGAAGCGCAAACGGTCGTTAAAAAATCCGTGCGGAGGGTCGAAAGCGGTCGCGTGTACATCAACGCTTCGTTCAACAATACCTCGGTTACGGTGACAGACGACAAAGGCAATGTCGTCGCTTGGGCAACGGCAGGCGGATTGGGATTCGCCGGACCGAAGAAAGCCACACCCTTCGCCGCTTCGAAAGTGGTGGCGACCATTGCCGAGAAGATTTCCAAAACCGGGCCGTTCAACGTCGAAGTTTACGTATCCGGCGCCGGTTCCGGCCGCGATTCGGCTATCCGCTCACTGGCCGGCTTTCCGTTCAATATTCTTGCGATTAAAGATGTTACTCCGATTCCACATAACGGCCCGAAGCCGCCTAAGACTAGGAGAGTATAGTCACGATGCAACGCATTAAAGAGAAAAGAGAAAGAGCCTTAGGGGTCAAACTCTCGATAAAAGCGGAGCGCTGCAACAGCCCGAAGTGCGCTACAGTAAGGAGACCGTATCGTCCGGGAGCTCACGGCAAGGCCTTTGTCCGCGCCGGAAGCGAATTCAAGGTTCAACTTCAGGAAAAACAAAAAATTCGTTTCAGTTATGGTCTCACTGACCGCCAGCTGGAACTTATGTTCAAGAAAGCTTCCGGTAAATCAGGAAACTTGGTGGAAAGGGTTGTACAATCATTGGAGAGCCGTTTGGATAACGTGGTTTACCGTTTGGGGCTGGCGGAGAGTAGATCCATCGCCCGTCAGCTAATCAACCACGGTCACATTACGGTAGACGGACGTAAGGTTTCCGTACCGTCGTATGCGGTTAAACCCGGCAACAAAATCGGCATCCGCGAGGAATCAAAAGGCCACCCCTACTTCAAAGAGCTGGGTGAGCGGCTCAAGAATTATGTTCCGCCGACATGGTTGTCCATCAACCCCGAGAAGTTCGAGGGGGAAGCGACCTCCAAACCGCGCGACGTCGAAATGCCGTTTGATATCAACGCCGTGGTCGATTATTATTCAAGGTAATAAATATCAATAATGGAATTTGCACACCTTAGCGAAGCAGTAAAAATCAACCGAGTCTCAGAGGACGACAAGCACGGAGTTTTCGAAATAGAAGGTCTTTACCGCGGTTACGGTACAACCATCGGAAACGCCCTAAGGCGCGTGCTTTTGTCGTCCCTCCCGGGGGCAGCGGTAACGCGTTTCAAGATTTTGCGCCCGCAGGCAGTAGGCCACGAGTTTACGACCATACCTAATGTAGTGGAAGACGTCGTGGAAATCGGCTTAAATCTAAAGAAGGTACGTTTCAAATTTTATGCTCCTGAGACGCAGGTGTTGACGCTTTCGGTCAAAGGTGAAAAAGAAGTGACCGCCGCAGATATAAAAGGCACCAGCGAAGTGGTGGTAGTGAATCCGGATTTGCACATCGCGACCCTGACTTCAAAGAGCGCGGAGCTGGAGATGGAACTAACGATTGAAAAGGGGTTGGGTTACGTGCCAGTTGAATTGCAGGGCTCGGAGAAATTGGCGATCGGCTCGATTGCTCTGGACGCAATATTCTCGCCAGTTACCAACGTTAATTTCAGCGTTGAGAACATGCGCGTGGGCGATCGTACCGATTATAATCGTCTGCGGGTAGAGATAGAGACCGATGGGACTATCTCACCGTCTAATGTGCTGCACAAGGCGGCCAACGTCCTTCTGGATCACTTCACTAAAGTCTCGGCTATAGAAGTGAAAGAAGAGCCAGCACCACAGGCCGTAGTGAAACCAAAGAAAGAAACGAAGCCGCGCACTAGAAAGACCAAGGCGAAGGAATAATGCGGCACCAGAAAAAGGGCAGAAAATTCGGCAGGATTCGCGGCCGACGTAAAAGTTTCTTGAATAGCCTTTACCGCAATTTGATCATGGCTGAGCGGATCACGACAACTGAAGCTCGGGCCAAGGAAATAAAACCGCGGGTTGAGAAGTTAGTGACGCTGGCGCGGAAGCAGGATTTGGCCTCGATGCGCATCCTCTTGGCTCGTTTGCCCAAGGAATCAGCCCTGAAGTTGTATTATGAAATCGCACCCAGATACAAAGACCGCCGCGGGGGATATCTGAGGATTATAAAAATAGGAGCAGTGAGGAAGCGCGATGCTGCCCCGAAGACAGTCATTGAGTTTGTCTAATGCCCAAAACTGAACACATAATCGATGCGAAAAATCAGCCCCTCGGCAGATTAGCCTCCAAAATCGCTCTTCTGTTGCAAGGTAAGGGCACTGCCGCTTATGCGTCGCGTAATGAGGGCGACGTGAAAGTTGTGGTTAAAAATATAAAAGCAGTGAAGATCACCGGTAAGAAAGCAGACCAAAAAATTTATTATCATCACACCGGCCCGTTGGGGCACCTCAAAGAACGCAAGTATCGGGAAGTTTTTGATCGGAAACCTGACTGGGTTTTGTGGCATGCGGTAAGAGGGATGCTCCCCAAAAACGCGCTCCGCGCGAAGCGTCTGAAAAACATGACTATTGAATCCTAATGCCGGTCAAAAAAGAAGCAAAAACGGAAAAATATTTTGAAGGAGTTGGACGACGCAAGTCAGCCATCGCTAGAGTGCGGTTTTATCCCGCGGCAGCAAAGGCGACAAAACACCCGATTGCAGTAAACGGTCGCGAGGTTAATTCGTATTTTCCATTAAAGCGACTCCAAAAAGACTTACTTGTCCCGCTGAAGATCGTAAAAACTGTTCCGGAAAAATTCGGCGTGAGCGCAAAAGTCGCGGGCGGCGGAATGACCGCACAGGAAGAAGCCATCAGACTGGGACTGGCGCGGGCGCTCTCGGCGTTCAGTCCGGAATTCAGAAAAGAACTTAAAGATCTGGGATTGCTCACTCGTGATGCGAGGGTGGTGGAACGCAAGAAATATGGACGCCGCAAGGCTCGCCGCGCCCCGCAGTGGAAGAAGCGCTAAGGGATGGACAGTGGCAAACCATATTTGTCAGTTATCATCCCGGCTTACAATGAAGCCAAGCGTTTGCCCGTCACTCTAGTAGATATCGACAAACATTTATCGCAGGTTAAATTCGCCTACGAGATCATTGTGGTGAATGACGGATCGAAAGACGACACGGCCGCGGTTGTTCGGAAATTTATTGGTTTAGTCAGATATTTGCGTCTTATCGACAACGATGTCAATAAAGGGAAGGGTGGTGTGGTTCGCCAAGGTATGTTGGAAGCTAAGGGGACCTACCGCCTTTTTACTGACG
Organism: Candidatus Colwelliibacteriota bacterium; assembly: GCA_027310265.1. Lineage (GTDB taxonomy): Bacteria > Patescibacteriota > Minisyncoccia > UBA6257 > Colwellbacteraceae > DAIDBC01. The sequence goes on along the minus strand of DAIDBC010000008.1, from coordinate 11,248 downwards.
CCGATAATTCCACCTCTGTGGATCAATTTGAAAAAATGATCCCGTACCTGGAGGAAGGTTACGACGTGGTTGTTGGCTCGAGGGCGGTTCGCGGGGCCGAACTTGTACCCCCGCAACCGTGGTACCGACAGATCAGCGGGCGCGTAGGTAATTTGATCATCCAGTCCCTGCTTTTGCCGGGGATATGGGATACGCAGTGCGGGTTTAAGTGTTTCAGCGAAAGATCGGCAGAACAAGTCTTCCCACTGCAGCGTGTGAACGGTTGGGGATTTGATGTTGAAATTCTATCACTCGCGAAAGCGATGGGTTACAGTATCAAAGAAATGCCGGTAAGGTGGGTAAACAACATCGAATCTCGGGTTAAGGGGTCTGCTTATCTAAAAGTGTTAGTCGAGGTTATAAAGATACGGCTGTGGTTGTGGAGGGGGAGATACGGCGTACTCGAATCTGCTCCCGAGCGCGCCGCCCCGCCACCCTCCAGTAGAAGCGAGATTAGACGTAAATCAAAACGATAAACAATGGACTATTATCTATCAAAAGAACGCCTCGAGGAACTAGAAAACGAACTTAAAGAATTAAAAACCGTCGCGCGCCCGAAGGCAGCCGAGCAGTTAAAACGTGCCAAGGAATTCGGCGACTTGTCCGAAAATGCCGAGTACATCGAGGCGCGGGAAAGTCGCGAACGGGTCGAGTCACGCATCGAGAATTTGGAGGCAATCCTGAAAGGAGCCAAGATAATCGAGAAGAAAATCGGCCACTCCAATGCCGACGTCGGTTCGACGGTGGAAGTGGTGCGCGACGGCAGGCCGTACGCGTTCACTATTGTTGGTTCAAGCGAGGCTAAACCGGAAGGTGGATTAATCTCCAACGAATCTCCACTGGGTCATGCACTTTTGGACCGCAAAGTCGGGGATACGGTGCAGGTGGAGACGCCGGCAGGTAAGGTATCGTATACTATCACTAAGATCAGTTAGAATAAGAAGCTGATACTTAGTGAATGTTGGATTCTCTTAAGGAAGAGCGAATTAAAAAACTCCGCCATCTGCAGGCACTGGGGTTGGATACGTACCCGGCAACGGTAAAACGCAGTGCACCTATATCTGAAATACTTCAAAAGTTTACCGTTTGGAACCGCACCGGTAAGGCAGTGTTCGCAGCCGGCCGGATAAAATCAATACGCGATCAGGGCGGCATTATTTTTACTACACTTGCGGATGGGAGCGGTGAAATTCAGGTCGTGCTCCAGAAAACCGCTCTAAAAGATTTTGATTTATGGAAAGGCGCACTCGATATCGGGGACTTCGTGGAGGTGGGCGGTAAACTTTTCAAGACGAAGCGCGGCGAGAGTAGTGTCCAGGTCAGAAATCTGCGTTTATTGGTAAAAGCGTTGCGTCCAATTCCCAGCGAATTTTACGGTCTGCACGACGTGGAGACTCGGCTGCGGAAGCGCTATCTGGACTTGCTGACTCATCCCGAATTGCGAGATTTATTTAGAAAGAAAAACATTTTTTGGAAGACAATACGCGAATTTTTGATTGGAGAAAGTTTCTTGGAAGTTGATACCCCGACGTTAGAGGCCACCCCCGGTGGCGCAGACGCCGAACCGTTTATAACTCACCACAATGCGCTCGATACGGATTTTTATTTGCGGATCTCTTTGGAGTTGCCGTTAAAGAGGTTGTTAGTCGGCGGATACGACAAAGTTTTCGAGATTGGCCGTGTTTTCAGGAATGAGGGAATCGATGCCGAACACCTGCAAGACTACACTGCGATGGAGGTTTACTGGGCCTATGCCGACCGCGAAGATATGATGAAGCTAGTTGAGCGGATGTACAAACAATTGGTCAAAAAAGTCTGTGGCGGTTACACAACAGTTTATAACAGCAGGAAAATAAATTGGGGCAGAAAATGGCCGCGGGTCGACTATTATACCGCGTTCAAGGAAAAAACCGGTTTGGACTTAGGAAGCGCAACCCGCGAAGAGTTGTTCCGCAAGGCCGCAGAGGAAGATCTGCAGCCAGATCGCCACTTAGGTCGCGGGAGGTTGATTGATCTTATTTTCAAGAAAATGATCAGACCGGGATTGATGCAGCCGTGTTTCTTAGTGGGGCATCCGATCGACATTTCGCCGCTTGCCAAAGCCGACCCCGAAAATCCAGGTAAGGTATTGCGTTTTCAGGTGATGGCAGTGGGTTCGGAGTTGGGCAACGGCTGGGCGGAGTTGAACGATCCGGAGGAGCAGCGCCGCCGCTTCGAAGAACAAATGAGACTGCGCGAGGCTGGGGATAAAGAGGCGCAACGGTTGGACGAAGATTTTTTGGAGGCGATGGAGTATGGTATGCCGCCCGCGGCAGGGTTCGGTTTATCCGAGCGCGTCTTCTCGGTTTTGGTGGATAAACCAATCAGAGAGACTATTATCTTCCCGCCGATGAGGCGTAAGTAGTCAGGTTATAATTGATTAGACATGCTTGATATTAAGTACATACGCGAACACACGGACGAACTTAAAACCGCCATTGAAAACAAGGGAATAGGTTTGGATTTGAATAAGTTGTTGGAAGTCGATAGGGAGCGCGTTCGGGTTATCCGGGCCGTCGAGGAGCTAAAAGAAGAAAAGAACAAGCTTAACGACGAAATAAATAGGACGAAAACCGCGGACGGGCGCGTCGCGGCCATAAAAAGAGGCAAAGAGGTTAAGGACAAGTTGGCTGAACTGGAACCCCTGTTGGACAAAACCGAGGCCGAATTCAAGACGTTGATGACAAAAGTTCCGGTTATCCCTTCTCCTGATACGCCGGTGGGTAAAAGTGATGCAGACAACAAAGAGATTTTCCGCTGGGGCGAACCAAAGAAATTTGATTTCAAGCCTAAGGATCACATCGAACTGGGCAAGACACTCGATATCCTAGATTTGGAAAAAGGCACTAAAGTCGGCGGATTCCGCGGATATTACGTTAAAAACGATGGCGTACTTCTTATTATGGGAATCATGATGTATGCCCTGAAGAGAATGGTGGCTGAAGGCTACGCGCCGATGATACCGCCGACCCTAGTCAAGGATTTTGCGCTTTACGGCAGCGGTTATTTCAAGGGTTTGGAATACGATCCGGAAGTTGATGAGATATATCAAATTGCCACCTCAGATAAGGAGGCGACAGGGGAGACGAGCAAGGATAAAAAGTTCCTAATCGGCACCGCCGAGCCATCGTTACTTGCATACTATTCCGGCGAAGTTCTCAAAGCGGAAAATCTGCCGATCAAGATTTGCGGTTACAGCCAGTGCTACCGCAGTGAAATCGGCAGTTACGGGAAAGATGTGAAGGGTATGTACCGCGTGCACGAGTTTATGAAAGTGGAGCAGGTGATCGTGGCGGAAGCGGACGTCGAAAAAGCGAATAAACTGCAGGACGAAATGACCACCATCTCGGGTAAGATGCACGAGGAACTAGGCTTGCCATACCGCAGGATGCAGCTCTGCACCGGCGACATGAGCCCCGGTAAGTATCGGGCGTTTGATCTCGAGGCTTGGCTGCCGGGGATGAACCGCTGGGCGGAAACTGGCTCGGCCAGCAACTTCTTGGATTGGCAGGCCAGGAGACTTAACGTGAAATACGTTGACCGAGGCGGCGATAAAAAGTACGTTTATCTGCTTAATAACACCGCTCTACCCAGTCCGCGGATATTTATAGCCATTCTGGAAAATTACCAAACCGCCCGCGGGACGGTGGAGGTGCCGCGGGTCCTGCAGGAGTATGTTGGTAAAAAGGAAATCGGGAGTAGGGCGCTGGGTTAAAGTAGTCCTCGCGGTCGCGCTGCCGCTTGCCCTATTTAGCGGAGCAATTTATGCCGCGTTCTACTCCGGTTTTTTCAGGGTGAGGGACATAGAAGTCAGGGGTGCGGACATTTCGGCTGCGGATATTTTGGCCGGGCGGGAGTTTGCAAATATTCTATTACCCTTCCCAGCGATCGATGTAGCCGAGTTTCCGGAGATATTGAGTTTCACCGTAAACAAGGATTATTGGAACCGCAAAGTTGTGATTGAGGTCAAAGGGCGCGAGCCAACAATGATCTGGTGTCTTGAACAGTCCAACCGCTGTTTCTGGACCGATCCTGAAGGTTTTATTTTCAGCGATGCTCCTCAACCGTCCGGTTCCGGGGTGGTAAGGACGGTGGAAGATATTTCCGGCCGCGATCTAGGGGTGGGCAACTATGCTTTGTCGCAAGACGAGTTTACTAACTTGTTGTCTGGCCTGAATGTCCTGGATGGATTGCGAGTGCCAGTTTCTGGCGTACGGATAGACAATGTTAGATTCGAGGAATTTACCGTGGTTACGGCTGATGGCCCCAAAATATACTTCAGCCTCCTTTTCAATCCCGAAGAGGATTACGATGCGCTTAAATCGCTTGTGCAATCGGACGGATGGAAAGGACTTTGTTATGTAGATTTGAGAACCGAATTGCGCGTTTATACTTCTAAAGTTTGTAGATGAAAATAGAAGTCCCGGCCCGGGCGTAGGGCTCATACGCGTTCGGCAACCACTGATATTCGTCTTCCGGACTGCGCGGGGGTGAGCCGGGGGCTAGTTTAGCTCTATCGCCTTGGAGGGTATTTACCGAAATGGCGATCCAGCCGATACCGCTCTCGTTTGGGTTGCCTTTGGATGACTGCCAGACAACCGCGCGGTCGCCCAAATAGTAGGGAACATCGCCGCCGCCGAAGTAGTCGACGGCTATTTTGGGGATGTTGTTCTGTTTCACAAAGTCGGCCAGACGTTTCAAATCTTGCCCCCAGTCGTAGTTTGAGTCGGTAACGTATTTCCATCCGTTCGCGCGTCCGACGAACTCGTTAAAGTAAGAAAGGTAGTAAGGATATGCCGCCGCAGTTTCTGCGATAAACCAAATTACTAGGAGCGCCATCAGGCCGAATTTGACCTGCAGTTTCAGAAAATTTCCTTTAGTCCATTTCTTAATGCCGACTGTTGCCAGGATGTAAATAAGCGGGAAAAGCGGCATAAGGTGGCGCAGGCCGATGTTTAGAGGGCTCAGCACACTGTAAGCGCCGTAGAAGACAATAAAACCCAGCATCGAAAACTCGGCGAAATTAGTTCCGAGGTACTCGGGGAAGGTGGGATGTTTTTTGCGGATTGCCCGGATGATTCCCAGAATGCCGAGCAGGGAAGCAAGGCCGGTAATGATTATCACCGGGATTGGCTCTTTCAGCGCGTAGACCGTCGGGAAATACATTGGCCCGCCGCTTTGCCGCACTTCGCCCAGGAAGTAAATCGTGTTGCTGCCGGCGGACCGCTGTCCAACCATCAGCACTCCCAAGAGATATTCTGCATAAGGGCGCGTTACCGGATTCCCGGCCATCCAGATATCCAAGTCGCCGATGCAGCGTACGGGTTTGCATATCTTGCCAGCCGGGGTTGGTCCGCCGGCGAACGAACCCAAAAGATAACTGGTGTCGGATTGCTGTTTGGCGATCGGATAATTCAGTGTGGTGAAAAAGTAAAACGGGTAGACCAATAGAAAGCCGATCACGAACACGCCGATTGTCCCCAATAATCCTTTGCCTAAGGACCTAAGCCGCATTCCCCTTTGTGGGACGGTAAGATAATAAAAAATTGCCAGGATAATAAGTACCGGAGTGAGTACCACCGCCGAAAACTTCAAAAGCTGGGCGACGCCGAAGGCCAGGCCGGCCCAGATAAATGTTTTGCGCGAGGGCGAAGAGACGTATTTGCTATATGCATAAAGCGCAATCAGGACTCCGAGCGCCGCGCCGATGTCGGTTGTAACGTAATGCCCGTGCGCGAGCACGGTGGGTGAGAGACCGACGAGCAGGGCCGGCAGGAGAGCCCACCACTCGCCGACCAATTCCTTGGCCCAGAGGTAGGTAACAAGGATCAAAAGTAGAGTGAGAAGTATCGGCCCGACTCTTACCCAATCAATCAACTGGTCGGCGTTGTTGCCCGAGTAATAGATGAACAAATTACCGACGCCCCATTGGCCGTTTACGTTGTTCAGCCAAGCAGTGCTGTTAACCGGGAAGTTGAGGTTCAAAAAGAGGAGCGGAGCCGCGGCGATTATTTTCACGATAGGGGGATGCTCCGGATTCAATCGGTAATCCTGGTATTTAAGGTAGCTATAGGCGGCCGGAATGTGCGCCAGCTCGTCCATAATCGGGGACTCCTCACGGGCGACGGAGAACATTATCGAGAACGAAGAAATAAGGATAACCGCAAGTACCCAGGTACTACCGCGTTTCAAAAAGGTGGCCATTTAATACTATTATAGGGTCAGTTATGGCGAAGTTGTTGTGGACAAAGCACGCCCACGCTAAGATGCGTTTTTGGTCGCTTTCGGAGGCGAGGGTAAAGCGCGTGCTACATATGCCGCTTCGGGTCGAGGGGGGCATTGCGCCGCACACGGTGGCGATGCTGCAGGCCGCCGGAAGCAAAAAACATCCCTACGAAATTTGGGTGATGGTAAATGACAAAGGTAAAGAGCGGCGGATTATTTCGGCCTGGCGATATCCGGCGCGTACCAAGCCCGGAGAGCCGCTGCCCACCGAGATCCTGCGCGAATTGAGAGAGGCTTTAGTATGAAAAAAGTTTTGACCCCTGCATTTTTCAACCGTCCTACCGTCAAAGTAGCCGAGGGTCTTCTGGGGAAATTTTTGGTGCGGCGTCGCCGCGGCAAAACTAAAGCCTATATGATAACTGAGGTCGAGGCCTATGACGGTTTGCGCGATAAGGCTTCGCATGCCTATCGCGGACGGACGGCGAGGAACGCAGTAATGTTCGGTCCAGCCGGATATTGGTACGTTTATTTCACTTATGGGATGCACTGGATGCTGAATGTCGTGACCGGTCCGAAGGGTTACCCCGCGGCGGTTTTGATCCGCGGAGTGGAATCCGACGGCTGGCGGATAAACGGTCCGGCGAGGGTTACAAAACTACTGGGTATAAATCGCGGTCTCAATAATAGGGCCGTCTCGATTAAAAACGGCCTATGGGTGGAGGGTCGTGGGGTAAAAGTCAGCACAAAATCAGTCAGACGAATCGCCCGAGTGGGCATTGCCTATGCCGGACGCTACTGGGCCAAGCGCAAGTATCGATTTATGTTGACTTAGCACACCCCGGGGCGTAGAGTTGCCCTTAGTAACCCCTATATACCAGACAAGGGGTTAGTTTTGTCGTTTGAAATGGATTTTAACTTGATTTCGAAAAATAAACCGGCGGGAGATCAACCCAAGGCGATAGAGGAACTGATCGAAGGTCTAAAACGTGGCGCGCGCAACCAAATCCTTTTGGGCGTAACCGGTTCTGGCAAGACATTTACCGTGGCGAACGTCATAGAAAAAGTTAATTTGCCGACGCTGGTTATCGCACACAATAAGACACTTGCCGCGCAGTTATGCAACGAATTTCGCGAGCTCTTTCCGAAAAATGCGGTGCATTACTTCGTTTCTTACTACGATTATTACCAACCGGAGGCGTATATGCCGACCACCGATACTTACATCGCCAAAGAGGCAATGATTAACGATGAGATTGACCGGCTGCGCCATGCGGCGACTACGGCACTTTTAACCCGCAAGGATGTAATTATCGTGGCGTCGGTTTCCTGCATTTACGGCTTGGGCGCGCCGGAATTGTACAGCGAGAACATCCTGCACTTTCGAGTGGGCGATGAACTGGAGCGACGCGTGCTTGCACGCAAGCTGGCACAGATGCAGTTTAAACGCACCACCGCTGATTTGAAGCGTGGCACCTACCGTTTGCGCGGAGATAACTGGGAGATAATGCCGCCGAATGAGGAAATAATTTATAACTTGCGGGTCGAGAACGGCAGGATTTTAGAGCTCTATGCGGTGGATCCGGTTGCCGGCTTTAAAGAAGGCAACACGCCGCAGGTGGAGGAGGTGGTTGTCTCGCCGGCGCGCCATTTTATAACTCTGGGCTCGGAAAAAGAGAAAGCGCTCGAGGCTATCGAAAACGAACTTACAGAGCGGTTGCGAACCTTCGAACGCGATAAAAAATTTTTGGAGGCCGAACGACTGGAGCGGCGCACCCGGGCAGACATCGCGATGATCCGCGAAATAGGCTACTGTAATGGCATCGAAAATTACTCCCGCCACTTGTCCGGGCGCAATGCCGGTGATCCCCCAGCCACGCTGTTGGATTATTTCCCTGCCTCGCCGGCAGGCGGGCCGGGGTTTTTGATGGTGATTGACGAATCACACGTGACTATTCCACAGCTGCAGGGAATGTATGAGGGCGACGCTTCCCGCAAAAAAGTCTTGGTTGAGTACGGTTTCCGTTTGCCCTCAGCAGCCGACAACCGGCCACTTACATTCAAAGAGTTTGAGTCGCGGATGCCGCAGGCTATTTACACTTCGGCAACGCCGGGTCCTTACGAGCGGCGGGTGAGTTCGCAGGTCGTGGAACAAGTAATCCGCCCTACCGGTTTGGTTGATCCTGTTATCACTATTCGCCCTGCACGTGGCCAGGTTGAGGACCTTATCCCGCGGTTGAAAGAAAGGATAGCAAAAGGCGATCGTGTGTTGGTGACAACTCTTACCAAACGGATGGCGGAAGACTTAGCGGAATATCTGGAGGAACTGAAAATAAAAGTCAGTTATTTGCACAGCGATGTTAAGACCCTTGACCGTATCCGGATTTTAACCGGTCTGCGCAAAGGGTCAAAGAAGGGCGGTTTCGACGTCATAGTGGGGGTAAACCTGCTCCGCGAAGGGCTGGATTTGCCGGAGGTGTCCTTGATCGCCATTCTCGACGCCGACAAAGAGGGATTTTTGAGGAGTGAGACTTCACTTATCCAGACGATCGGCCGTGCCGCGCGTAACGTTAATGGTGAAGTCCTGATTTACGCCGACAATATCACCGGCTCGATTTCCAGGGCAGTAAGAGAAACCGAACGGCGCCGCAAGCTCCAATTGGAATACAACAAGAAGCATCATATTACGCCGCGCACTATTGTGAAGGCTATAACAGACATCTTGCCTGCCGTAGACGAGATCCTTGAATTAGAAACCAAGCCCTTGCCTAGCGGTAAGACCGCGTTAAAAAAGCTTGTGAAGATAAAGGAACAGGAGATGCGCGAGGCGGCTAAGAAACTTGATTTTGAACTTGCGGCAATATTGCGCGACGAACTGCGCACCCTCCAGAGCAAATTACCCAAAGAGCAAAAGCAATGACGGATAAGATAGTCATAAAAGGGGCAAGGGAGCATAACTTAAAGAACATCACCCTCGAGATACCGCGCAATAAAATGGTGGTGTTCACTGGATTGTCTGGATCGGGCAAGTCGTCTTTAGCTTTTGACACCATCTTTACTGAGGGACAGAGACGTTATATCGAATCGCTTTCCGCTTACGCCCGGCAATTCTTGGGGCGTCTAGATAAGCCGGACGTGGACGAAATCGAGGGACTTTCTCCGGCCATCTCAATAGATCAAAAAGCTCATTCCTCTAACCCGCGTTCGACTGTGGCAACGATCACCGAGATCTACGACTACCTGCGGGTGCTTTTCGCGCGGGCCGGCACGCCTTATTGTCCGATCTGCGGCGGCGAGATAAAGAAAATGACCTTGAGCGAGATAGTGGATGCGGTCACTGCGCTTGCGTCCGAATCCGAAAAAGCGAATCAAATTACTGTTTTCTCCCCGGTAGTGCGCGGACGCAAGGGGGAGTACTACCAACTGCTTTACGACCTCTTGAACGCCGGTTTCCGCGAGGTGCGGGTGGACGGCGAATTGAAGTCCTTACGTGAACGGATCAATCTCACGCGATACAAGCAACATACAATTGAGGTGGTGGTGGACCGTGTCCCGATGTCGCTGGATCTGAAAGATAAGGACAACCGCCAGAGGTTGAGCGAGTCAATTGAAAATGCGCTGAAGTACGGCGATGACGTGGTTACGGTCAAAGCTGATAAGGAAGTGCATTTTTCGGCAAGGTTTTCCTGCCCGCGCGATAACTTCGCTTTTCCGGAAATTGAGCCGCGATTGTTCTCGTTCAACAGTCCTTACGGCGCTTGCCAAGCCTGCAATGGGCTAGGTACTGAAAGTTTGTGGTCCGATAAACCTTGTCCGGAATGCCGCGGCCGGCGGCTGCGGCCGGAAGCGTTGAACGTGCTTGTGAATGATAAAAATATTGCCGAAGTTACGGCGCTTTCTATCGGAGACGCTTACATATTTTTTGATAAGACTCCTCGAAAATGGATTAAGGAAAAACAGGAAATAGCCGACCTGCCGCTTAAGGAGATAAAGAACCGCCTTAAGTTTATGATTGATGTGGGTTTGGATTATCTCACTCTCGACCGCAGAGCGGGTACCTTGTCCGGCGGAGAGGCACAGCGCATAAGGCTCGCTTCGCAGATCGGTTCGCGACTGGTCGGTGCGCTCTACGTGCTGGACGAACCGACCATTGGTTTGCATCAGAAAGACAATGTGCGACTTATCGCCACATTGAAAAACCTGCGCGATTTGGGGAACACAATCGTTGTTGTCGAACACGATGAGGAGACCATACGCTCCAGTGACTACTTGGTAGATTTCGGTCCCGGCGCCGGAGTGCACGGCGGTGAGATCGTGGCCGCCGGTCCCGTGCCCGCAATTTTTAAAAACAAGGCCAAGGAGTCGCTTACTTTGCAGTATCTCCGCGGCGAACGGGAAATACCCGTTCCGGCAAGGCGGCGCGCGGTTAAAAATCCGTCCGTAGACGGCGAGTTTATTAAATTGCGCGGCATAAGCGCCAACAACCTTAAAGATATTGATGTTAATATCCCCCTGAAGCGCTTTACCGCGATTACTGGAGTATCCGGTTCGGGTAAAAGCACCCTAATTTATGATGTGCTATATAAAGCTTTGGCGGTGAAGTTAAGTTACACAGAGACGAGACCGGGCCCGTACAAGGAACTTAAAGGACTAGAGTATGTGAACCGCGTTATCAATATCGATCAGTCGCCGATCGGTCGCACGCCACGCTCCAATCCGGCGACTTACACCGGCGCCTGGACGCATATCCGCGAGCTTTTAGCTGCGACCGAGGACGCGAGAGTAAGGGGATGGAAACCGGGACGTTTCAGTTTCAACATCCGCGGTGGGCGGTGTGAAAATTGCGAAGGGCATGGCTATGTTGCAATCGAGATGCATTTCTTACCGACGGTTTATGTAACATGTGAAATCTGTAGTGGCAAACGCTTCGATCGCGAGACGCTAGAAG
>DAIDBC010000049.1 GCA_027310265.1 Candidatus Colwelliibacteriota bacterium | reverse complement strand
ATCGCGAGACGCTAGAAGTCAAATACCACAACAAGAACGTTTACGAAATCTTGAAAATGACCGTCGAAGAGGCCAACCGCTTCTTCAATGACTTCCCGCCACTCCATGACAAACTGAAAGTACTAGAAGAAGTCGGCCTGGGTTACATCGAGCTGGGACAGTCAGCCACCACCCTTTCGGGTGGGGAAGCGCAGCGGGTGAAATTAGCCGCCGAGCTTAGCAAGCGTGATACCCGCCGCACAATTTACCTGTTGGACGAGCCGACAACCGGCTTGCATTTTGACGACGTCTCAAAGCTGATCGAGGTGTTGAACAAATTGGTGGAGCGCGGCAATACGGTGGTTGTGATCGAACATAATTTGGACGTGATCAAATCGGCGGATTGGGTGATAGATTTAGGTCCCGGCGGAGGTGAACGCGGCGGGGAGGTGGTCGCGACCGGCACGCCAGAGGCGGTATCTAAAAACGCTGCAAGCGCTACCGGTGAATACTTGAGGGCGCTGTTCAGGAAAGGCGTAAAACCCCATTAGAAAATGGCGAGTGACGGTAGTTTTCTAACGGGGTAAAATAAACCTGATGAAAACGAAGAAAATTGGTCTGGCCTTGGGTGGTGGAGGGGCAAGAGGGCTTGCGCATATCGGTGTGCTGAAAGCACTGGAAGCGGCCAACATCCCCATTCACGCTATAGCTGGTACGAGCATGGGTGCTCTGGTCGGAGCATGGTATGCGGCAACCGGTGAGATACGGCAACTGGAGGACATCTTCCTAAAGGTGCGGGAAGGCGATATGGCTTCCACTACCAAAATTTTTTGGAAGCACGACGGAGTATTGTTTAAGAACAAAGCCATCACTGACACGGTAGAAAACGGTATAAAGGGTAAACAATTCAAAGATTGCATTATTCCTTTTGCAGCTGTTGCAACCGATGTCAAAAACGGCGACGAAATCGTGATGAGCGACGGCAACGTTTCCGAGGCGGTGCACGCCTCGATTGCCGTACCGTTTGTTTTTCCGCCGGTTCAGAGTGATAGCAGATTGCTGATGGACGGCGGGTTCGTGAATCCGGTGCCTGCCGACATAGTGAGAAAAATGGGGGCGGACTTCGTGATCGCGGTGGACGTGACAACTGGTTGGGTCAATATCTCGGAGCAGGCGATTGATTTAAAGAACGCATATAGGTTTATGGATAAAGTAATAACAGCGATCGAATATCAAGTTGCCCGCGAACGGATGCAAAGCGCTGATTTAATAATTCATCCGGCAGTTAGCAATTTTGATTGGCTAGATTTCCCCCGGGCCGGGGAGATTATCCGTACAGGCTACGACGAAACACGCCGCAGCCTAAAAAGTATTTACAAGAAAACCGGCTACGTCGCACCAATCAGAACCCCGTTTGATAAATTCATCGACTTTTTGCTTTATCGCGAGTAAGTGAAGAAAAAAGAAAGGCCCGCTCGGGGCCTCTTGGGAAAAAGTGTTTGGTAAAGAACGCGACTCAATCAGAGTAAGCCACCCAGCCGGATGTGAAAGCAGACTTGTGCTCCAAAGGTCGAAAAGGAGCTACCCTCTCCCACGGAGAGGAATTACCCGCTTTCCTTTGCCATCGTACCGGGCAGCTTGCTCGGATCGAGGTTTTTATAGAACGGAATGTGGGCTGATTCTGCTATGAAAAGATTGGTTTGTCAACGGACGACTTAAGTTATAGAATCGCAGCGCTATATGGAAACTAACCTCTACTCTGATTTGCCCAGTTCTCCGGGAGTCTACTTGATGAGGGATGCTGGGAAGCGTCTGCTTTATATTGGTAAAGCGGCCAACTTAAAGCGGCGCGTTTCAAGTTATTTTCTAAGACCTCACGATGCGAGAATCGGCAGGATGGTCGGTGAAATCCACCGCATAGATTATTTGCCGACGGACACAACCCTTGAGGCGCTGATTTTGGAGGCTTCGCTGATCAAAAAGTATAGTCCGCCTTACAACATCAAGGACAAAGATGATAAAAGTTTTTTGTATGTCGAGATAACTGCCGAGAAGTTCCCGCGAGTGCTCTTGGTGCGGGGCAAAAACGCGCGGGCCGGCAGGCGTTTCGGGCCGTTTACGTCAGCCTCCAATATCCGTGAGGCGCTAAAGATTATCCGCCGGATATTCCCGTGGAGTATCCATTCACCGAACAGTGCTGGAACGTTTAAACGTTCTTGTTTCGACTACGAACTGGGTTTGTGCCCGGGTGTGTGCATTGGCGTGATAAGCGCCACAGATTATCGCAGGAATATCCGCAACATAATTCTGCTTTTCGAGGGCAAGAAAAAGGCGATTTTGCGTTCGCTCACGCGGGCGATGAACATCGCTTCGGCGAAGTTGGATTTTGAACAAGCTGCGAGATTGAGGCGCCAGATGTTTTCACTGCAGCACGTTGAGGACACGGCGCTCGTCGGTGGCGATGAATTTCCTGCCGGGAGATGGCAAGGCCCCACCAGGATTGAGGGGTATGACATTTCTAACATTTCTGGCACGTCTGCTGTTGGGTCAATGATAGTTTTTACGGGAGGCAAACCTGATAAGGCGAGCTATCGTAAGTTCAAGATACGCACCATCCGCGGCGCGAACGATGTCGGGATGTTGCGCGAAGTCCTGCGCCGCAGGTTTAGGCATACTCCGCCAGAGAGCGGTTGGCCATTACCCGAGTTGATTTTGGTTGACGGTGGGCTGGGGCAGGTAAACGCCGCCCGTGGGGTTTTGGCCGAAGCCGGCCTAAAGATACCGGTGGTCGGAATGATCAAGGGCCCAAAAAGAAAAGAAACCAAATTGGTGGGAAGTTCATCCGGAAATATCGATATAAAAACCTTGACCCGCGTGCGCGACGAAGCGCACCGTTTCGCAATCGGCTACCACAAACGCCTAAGAAGCGCTAATCTAATTGGGTAATGAAGCTTTCGATGGGCATAGTTGGGCTGCCGAACGTAGGCAAGTCCACTTTATTCAATCTTTTGACTGAACAGCAGGTTACGGCGGCGAACTACCCGTTCGCGACCATCGATCCGAATATCGGCGTGGTCGCCGTACCAGATGAACGGGTAAGCAAACTCGCTAAGATGAGTCACTCCGCCAAAACCATTCCCGCGATTGTGGAATTTTACGACATCGCCGGCTTGGTTAAGGGTGCAAACAAAGGCGAAGGTCTAGGCAACCAATTCCTGGCCCACATCCGCGATGTAAAAGCGATTGTGCAAGTGGTGCGCTGCTTCCCGGCCGGCGAAATAATCCACATTGAAAACACCATTGATCCACTTCGCGATATCGGTATTGTGAACACCGAACTTATTTTGAAAGACTTGGAAAGCGTGGAGAAAAGAGTCCAGAAACTGGAGGGCGAGTCGAAAACAGGGGACAAAAATAAACTTAGAGACCTGGCGGCGGTTAGAAAAGTCCGCGACGCGCTCGCCTCGGGCCTTTTGGCCAATCGGCTTCCTAAAGAGACGCTCCATGAACCGGCGGTTCAAGAACTTAATTTATTGACTGCCAAAGCGCAGATTTATCTTTTAAACGGCGAAGAAAAAGACGTAAACACAGAACTCAAAGAAGAAATCAAAAAACTAGGCAGCGATTACTTAATTTTCAACTTGAACGGCAGCGCCAGTTTGGATGAGTTGGTGAAGAAAGCCTATAAAGTGCTGGGCCTGATCAGTTTTTTCACGACTGGCGAGGACGAAACGCGCAGCTGGACAGTTGAGCGCGGCACAAAAGCGCCGCAGGCCGCCGGCGTGATCCACACCGACTTCGAAAAAAAGTTCATCCGCGCAGAAGTTATTGCTTGGGACAAATTATTGGAAGCCGGTGCCCTCCTTCGCGAGAGCTCCGGCGGGCAGGCCTGGGCCGCGGCAAAACAAAAAGGCTGGATGCGTCTGGAAGGTAAGGACTACATCGTGGAAGATGGCGACGTGATGGAAATCAGACATGGCTAGAACAATGGACACTATACACAGTGGCAACCTTACTGAACGCAAGAGGCGGGCGGCGGTGATTATAAAGCGACTCAAAAAACTTATTCCTGATGCTAAGATTGCGCTTCGTTATTCTAATCCATGGGAACTTTTGGTCGCGGTGGTACTGTCCGCACAGTGCACCGACAAGAAAGTAAACGAGGTTACCGAAAAATTGTTTAAGAAGTACCGGACCTTGAACGATTACATAAAAGCGAACCAGCGCGAGTTCGAACAGGATATTCGCCCAACCGGTTTTTACCGCAACAAGGCCAAGAACATCCTGGCGGCGGCGAAGATGGTCAAAGAAAAGTTTCACGGCAAAGTCCCCAAAACTATGGAAGAAATAACTACCATCCCCGGGGTGGCACGGAAAAGCGCAAATGTCATCTTGGGTAACGCCTATGGGGTGGTAGAGGGGATTGCGGTGGACACTCACGTGATAAGACTTTCTCGTGCGCTGGGGCTTACCAAAGAGAAGGATCCAGTTAAGATTGAACGCGACCTGATGGCGATAATCCCCAAGAAAGATTGGTTCCAGTTCACATACCTTATAATTGAATATGGCAGACGTTACTGCCCGGCAAGGACGCACAAGCATGAAAACTGTCCATTGGGGGATATGACCAAAATTGTCCCATGATAAATATCGATAAGTTCAGGGAAATAGATCTGCGTGTCGGGAAAATAATTGCCGCCGAACGAGTAGGGGGCTCAGAGAAGCTGATCCGGCTTGAAATTGATTGTGGGGACAAGGATGCGGCAGGCCTGCCTGCCGGCAGGCAGGTTGTGGCCGGTATAGGTAAAAAGTACGCCGCAGAAGAACTGGTTGGGAAAGAAATAATTGTCGTGGCCAATCTGGAGCCGCGGCAACTGATGGGTTTAGAAAGCCAGGGGATGCTTCTTGCTGCTGACGGCGACGACGGACCGGTTATTTTAAGACCGGATACAGAAGTTTCTCCAGGAACGAATATTTGTTGAAATGTCCAGACTCGTTTTCGACATTGAAACCGTGGGAGTTGATTTCGATTCGCTGGATGAAACGACGCAGGAAGTTTTAACCCGTTGGATCAAAAGGGAAGCTGTGAGTGACGAAGATTACGAAGAGTCACTTAAAGAACTCAAAGAAGGGTTGGGCTTCTCGCCGCTTACCGGCGAGGTTGTGGTAATCGGCGTTTTTGACTGCGATAAAAACCAGGGCGCTGTTTATTTCCAAGCACCCGGGGAGAAAATCGGAGAGTTCAGCGAGGGCAATATCAGATTCAAACAGATGACTGAAAAAGAGATGTTAGAGAGATTTTGGGAAGGCGCCAAGAATTACAGTGAGTTTATTACTTTCAACGGCCGTGCGTTCGACGCGCCGTTTCTCGCGATTCGTTCGGCGGTACACAAAATCCGGCCAACTCGTGACTTGATGGAGGGCAGATACTTATATCAACAAAGGGACTGCCGGCATATTGACTTGCTTGATCAGCTTACTTTTTACGGTGCGGTGAGAAGAAAGGGGAGCCTACACTTGTGGGCAAAGGCTTTCGGGATACAGAGTCCCAAATCCGAGGGTATAACTGGCGATGATGTCGGGCGGCTATTCAAGGAGAAAAAGTTCTTGGATATCGCAAGGTATAACGT
>DAIDBC010000028.1 GCA_027310265.1 Candidatus Colwelliibacteriota bacterium | reverse complement strand
GATGTTCGCTATCGGATAGCCGTCGGGGGTCGAGGCGACATAGTAGCTGCTGCCGGTGCAGGCGGTCGTGTTGTTGGCTATCGTGCGGTAGCCGGTGTCGGGCGAGGTAAGCGGGGTGTTGTTGGAAGTTTGGACGCACTTCGCCTCGTATTTCATCACATAGAAGTTGGAGGTGCCGAACGAGCCGTTGCCCGGCACCGCTACCCAGTTGGTCGGGAAGGTGTAGGGCGTGGCGAGCGCGGGGCCGTTGCCCAAGGAGAAGCCGTTCGGATAGGCGGCGCGCTGTTTCGCGGACTCGAGCGCGTTCGCCTTTATGGTGTAGCTGCCGCTCGCGGTGGTGTAAGTGTAATAGAGATTCGAGGAGGTGGCGTTGGTCGGGTCGACCGGCAGGACCGCGATCGGCGCGCCGATGGAAGCGGCTTTCAAATTTACCGGAATCCAACCGGTGCCGTCGGTGTTGCGCAGGTTGGCTTGGGTAACGCAGGCGTAGCTCCAACCGGACGGCAGAACCGGCAATCCGAGATTGCCGCAGATTGACGAGGTGTCGGGCATGCTCACGTAAATCGTGTTCGCGCTCCCTAGAGACAAATTGTCGGTTTGAGTGATGGTAAGGGATTTGTTGATGGTGTCGACGTCCGAGAGCCGCGTGGAATCCCGCGCTTGGGCCAGAAGCTCCGCCGGGTTCAAGGTAACGATGACCACCGTGCCCAGAACGGCGATGATGCCGATCACGATCAAAAGCTCGACAAGGGTGAAACCGCCGCTCTTTTTGTTTTTTGTTGTTTGGCTGTCGCTCATGGTGAAACGGAGGAGGAACTCGCGGGAAGACCTTTCAATTTGTAGAGTTGCCGCACCTCCTCGTTGATTTTTTGGCTTTCCTGAAGCTGGCGCTCGACCGGCAGATACAGGAGGAAGTACCAAAGCAGGAATCCGGCGATGAAGAACACGAGCGCGGCGATGAACGAAGCGAACCATATCCGCCGCCAGCTTACTTCTTGTGAAAAAAATTCGTTCCCCATCTCGCCGCAGATTTCTTTATAAATTGTATCCGATTTACCCCCCGCAAACATCTTTTCCCCGCGAGCCCGATTATCTTCTGCGTCCGTGTTTTCTTGTCTTGCTTTCGGTTTTTGCCGACTTCAAAAACTTCCGCAGGTCTGATTCGCTGAACCGCCACTGGCCGATCTTCGAGCCCTTCAATTTTTTGGCGCGCAGATACCGCTGGACGGTGCGGTAGCTCACCCGCAGGATTGCGGCGGCTTCGCGGATGGTGTAAATCTTTTCCATGCGGATTTATTATACCAACTTCGGCGTTATTTGTCGCAATCTTTCTAGATCAAATCAGTTTTGAAACAACGGGGGACGTCCCGTCTACAAAACCGAGACCGACCCGCAGGCCCTGTGCGGACTTCTGCGCTGCGGCGTGTGCGGATGCTCCATGCCGAGGCGATAACCAAACATCAGAAGAACGGCAACGTTCACCAATACGTTTATTATCGCTGCACCAAGAAACGAGGCCCCCGCTTTGAGCCCTACGTACGCGAGGAGGTATTGATAGCCCAGCTATCAAACATCCTTTCCGGCTTCGTCCTGCCCCCAGAATGGGCCAAAGAGATGCTGTCTTTGGCCGACAAGGACGAGCGGCAGGCCGAAGTCGCGGCGGCGGCATCCGTTCAATCCCTGCGGAAGAAGGCGGCCGATCTGGATGACCGGATTCGCCGCCTCACCGACCTCTACGTGGAACAGGACATCGAGCGCGAAAGCTACCTCGAAAGGAAGCGCGCGCTTATGTCCGAAAAGCGGTCGGTGGAGGAGCAAACGGTTCGACTGGAACGGAACGCCGCCGGTTGGCTCCAACCTCTGCGGGAATGGATAAAAGACGCGTCAAACCTTGACGAAATAGCGAAAACCGCCGACCTTCCCGCCAAAAAATCCTCGCTCCGTAAAATCTTCGGCTCCAACCTGTCGTTAAAGAATAAAGAAATTCAATTCGTGCCCATCAAACCTTACGCCGAGCTGCGCTCGGCGCGCCAAAATTTTCTTAAAAAAGGAATGAGTTTTACTTGTGCCCAGGACAGGACTCGAACCTGCAAGCCCTTGCGGGCGCTACCACCTCAAGGTAGTGCGTGTACCAATTTCGCCACCTGGGCAGGTCTACCTTATATATTACTCTCGCGACTAACTAACTTTTGGCGGGTCCTCTTCGCCGAGAGATTACGGAGATAATATAACTTCGAGCGGTGTATCTTCTTCGGAGAGCTTAGCACCTCCACCTTCTCTATGGTTGGTGAATGGACTGGATACACTTTTTCCACTCCCACATCGGCCACAGTCGCACGCACAGTCATCGTGGCGCCGGTCTCGCTGCCATGTTTACGGGCAATTACGATACCCTCGAAAACGCTGCCGCTTTTCTCGTGTACCTTGACCCGACTGCCAGATTTAATTTTGGCCAATATTTCCTTATCTATCATCGGGTGAAGTCTAGCCGGTTTTAAGCTTGCCGGCAAGTTCCGGCGGAGGGTCAGCTTCAATTCGTAATATCCGCCCCGGGGCTACTGGGAACTCAAGGATATAAGCATGAAGGTAGAATGGGCCGGAAATTTTGCCGCGCTTGCCGCCGTAGAGTGGGTCGCCCACCACTGGGTGTCCGATCGAGGCAAGGTGAACTCTGATTTGGTGCGTCCGCCCGCTTTCGGGCGCTACCTCTAAAACAGAGTAATCTCCAACATACCTCTTTACGCGGTAGTTAGTAACAGCACTTTTAACCATTTTCGCTTTCGCAGAAATGACGGTTCGTTTCACGCTCCCACTTTTTAAGCCGATCGGTTTGTCTATCCTCCCTGTTTTTGACTGCACGCGCCCGTAAACCAACGCAAGATAAGTTTTCCGAACCTGGTGGTTTTGAAACAGCGATTTTAAGTATTCAAAATATTTCTGGGTTTTCGCTACTAGGAGCACGCCGGAGGTGCTGCGATCAAGACGGTGAACTATGCCGGGGCGCATTTTAGGATCGTCCCCCACGCCGCGCACCACCGGCCGATTTTCAAGCAGCCAATCGACGACTGTTTCTTCGGAGGAAGATGCAGTGGGGTGAACTAAGACACCTGTCGGTTTGTTAAACGCAATGAGGTTTTCGTCTTCGTAGAGGATAGGAATATTAATCAAGTGCGCCCTGCAGGGATCGAACCTGCGGCCTTTTGCGTGTCATGCAAACGCTCTACCACTGAGCTAAGGGCGCTTCTAGTGCGCGCACTTGGAATCGGACCAAGGGCCTCCGTCTTATCAGGACGGCGTTCTACCACTGAACTATGCGCGCGATTCCGCCGGCCGGCGGATCACTGCAATCCAAGGGCGTTATAACCAGTGATGTCAAAATGCACCGCCGCCTCCGCTCTCTCACCCGGCGACAGGGCGCGATAAAGGCTGGTGCTTACAAACCCGAGCGAGAGAGCTACCGCGGTCACGGTGAGTACAAGCGTAAGAGCTGCGCCGATAAACAACCATATATCCGATTTTCCGAAGCGCCCTTTAGTCATGAAAGGATATCTCACTCGACAGATTGGCGTTGAAATTGCCGCCTTGCCGCACCAAATCCATCGACACGATGCTTACAAAATACTGGCTGGCGTCGATACCTTTAACGAACTCCAGTATGCCATTGTAGCCGCCCTGTGCGGCCATTTCAAGCCGAATTTTTCCGGGCTTGTCGGAAGTCTCGCTGGTCTCCGCTCCGAATTGTGAATTAAAACCGAGTTTGTTCACCTGGGCTAAGTCCTGGAAATTTCTCTGGGCTCCGAAAAGTGAATCACGCTTTGGCAGAACTGCGCGCAGTTTATCGAAAAACGGGGCAGCGCTTTTGGCGTCGTTGCGCAACGAGTTCAGGCTTTCAAGTGCATCGGTCCTCGAAATAAGTTCACTTTTCACGGCCGAAATGGCATCGGCCTTGGCCGAAATATCTGAACGCAGATAAACTATAAGCCCGATAAGGACCGCGAGAATCGCAAAAGTTATACTCAAACTCACGATCAATCTTGTCCTGAATTCGCGAGGCATTGTTCCTATTAGTATATAATAAGGCCAGAATCCATCTCAATAATCCTGACGTTATGATGCACGACGCGGTACGAATTACCAAAGACGACCACAACTACCCCGCGTTGCTCCGCGAAATTCCAAACCCGCCGTCGCGACTCTTCATCCGTGGTGAATTGGCGGTTCCCAAGGATAAAACCATCGCGATAGTCGGTACCAGAAGGGCAACCAATACAGGATTGAAAACGGCCGAAGAACTGGCCTCCAAACTGGCCGCGGCCGGGTTTACAATCATAAGCGGGTTGGCAATAGGAATTGATTCCGCTGCACATCGGGGAGCATTGAAATCCGGGAAAACGGTTGCGATCTTGGGAACGGATATCAATTCCTTTTACCCCCGTTCGAACGAGCAATTGGGCCTTGAGATTTTGAGACGCGGAGGATCGATTATCTCTGAATATGATTCGGCCGATCAATTCCATCCGCAGAACTTCCTCTTGCGGAACAGGATTATAAGCGGCCTCTCACAGGCGGTTGTGATAATTGAGGCCCCCGAGAAATCGGGGTCGCTCGCAACTGCACGTGCTGCCGCGGAGCAGGGGCGCGAGGTGTTTGTATTCCCCGGCCCGGCAAATAACCCGAACTACCGCGGCTCCCATGCATTGATCCGCGATGGTGCAAGATTAGTCGACTCAATCGAGGACGTTTTCTCTGATTTGGGAATTATTCTCCCCAAGGAGAGTCGCATAGTCAACCCAAACGATTTAGGTTCCGAAGAAGCGGCAATTGTCTCCGTTCTGCGAGATGCCGCAATCGGGCTACACATTGACAAACTGGTCGAATTAACTAGACTTCAGCCCCAGACCGTAAACACTGCCATCGCGACCTTGGTTATAAAGGAAGCGGTGAAGGAAGAAAACGGTTTATATGAATTATGGAAAATTTAGTGATCGTTGAATCTCCGACCAAGGCCAAAACTATTGGCCGGTTTTTGGGGCGCGGTTTTAAAATTGAATCATCCTACGGTCACGTCCGCGATTTGCCCAAGGGTAAGTTAGGGGTGGATGTCGAAAACAATTTCACTCCCTGGTACGTTATCCCACGAGCAAGCCAAAAACATGTGACGGCGCTAAAAAACTTAGCCAAAAAATCAAAGCAAATCATCCTCGCCACCGATGAGGACCGTGAAGGTGAAGCAATTGCTTGGCACATCTCCGAGATATTCCGCGATGCCGGAATCATCGATAGATCTGTAAACCTTAAACGCATTGCTTTCCACGAAATAACCAAACCAGCAATCGAGGAAGCGCTGAAAAACCCGCGCGAGCTGGACATCAACTTGATTGACGCTCAACAAGCCAGGCGGGTATTGGATCGCCTGGTCGGTTACGAACTTTCGCCTTTCCTGTGGCGGAAAATCCGTTACGGACTCTCAGCCGGACGGGTGCAGTCGGTTGCGTTGCGGCTGGTGGTAGAACGTGAACGGGAAATTCAAAACTTCAAAAAAGACGAGTACTGGTCCATCGAAGGTCGGTTCCGTAAGGATGCTCGCGTTTTTCCGGCGAGGTTGTACGCGGTAAACGACAAACCATTGGGAAAGATGGGTATAAAAACCGAGCGCGAGGCCGAAGAGTTGCTCAAAAACTTGAATGGCTCAACTTATACCGTTGTCGACGTCGCAGTAAAACAAGTCTCACGTAACCCCGCACCCCCGTTTACAACTTCCACCCTACAACAGGAAGCTGCGCGTAAACTTGGTTTTTCCGCAAAACAAACAATGGTCGTGGCACAACAACTTTATGAAAATGGTCACATCACTTATATGCGCACGGACAGTGTGAACCTCGCCTCGGCAGCTACGGCGCAGGCCCGCGAAGTTATCCACAAACAATTCGGCGAAAAGTATGCGCTTGAAACTCCGCGCTACTTCACCAACAAATCAAAGGGTGCACAAGAAGCACACGAAGCTATCCGTCCAACAGATTTGAACCAGGAAAGCTCGGTGCTCTCGGATCGTGGCCAGAAACGGTTATACGACCTTATCTGGAAACGCACCATCGCCTCACAAATGCAACCCGCGGCGCTGGAGCAAACTACAGCTGATATCGCAAGTAAGGACAAAAAATATATATTCCGCGCGAATGGCCAGGTCATCGTGTTTGATGGCTTTATTCGGGTGTATACCGAGGGACACGACGACGGAGACGAAAACGGACAGGATTCCTTACCGCAACTTTCCACAGGAGATAAAATAACTGCGGAAGAAATAAAACCGTACCAACATTTTACCGAACCACCGCCGCGCTATACCGACGCGACTTTGGTAAAAGCGCTGGAAACCTACGGCATCGGCCGGCCGTCGACTTACGCCCCCACCCTCTCAACTATCCAGGAACGCGGTTATGTGGAGAAAACTGAGAAAAAGTATCAGCCGACTGAGATCGGTACTCTGGTGAACAACTTGCTTGTGGAAAATTTCCCCGAGATTGTGGACATCAACTTCACCTCGCACATTGAAGAAGAATTGGATGAGATAGCCGAAGGCAAAATAGACTGGACAAAAGTCTGCCGCGAATTTTACGAGCCGTTCAAAAAAGAACTTATCGAAAAAGAGGCTACGGTAGAGAAACAAGTGGAAATTTCGGATACACCCTGCCCGCATTGCGGCAAACCGATGCTCATAAAGTTCGGCAGGATGGGCAAGTTCCTGGCCTGCCCCGACCCAGAGTCAAAAGTCACCCTACCGATGCCAGAAGAGGCGGCCAAGATAAAAGAACTACAAGAAAAGACTAAAGACGAACGCTGTCCAATTTGCGGAAAACCGATGGAAGTAAAGCGCGGACGGTTCGGTTACTTCTTAGGATGTGTGGATTATCCCAAGTGTAAGGGGGTCAAAAAAATCTGGAACAAAATCGGTTTCAAGTGCCCAAATTGTCTCTCTACCCAGGAGCGTCGCGACGATCCAGGCGAGATTGTCGAACGCAAATCGCGCGGACGCGGCAAGGTTTTTTATGGCTGCACACGCTTTCCAGATTGCACTTTTATTATGAATATAAAACCATCCAGTGAAGCGGAGTTAAAAGAACTGTACGAAAAATGGAAGTCCAAACCTGGACAAAGCCAGGTGAAGGGGCTAAAAAAGAGGTACATTGATAGACCTCCAAAAAGCCATAAAGGATAAGTCCAGCTTAGTTGGACGAGCTTACGAATTCGCCCGCACTGCCCACGCCGGCCAGACGCGGCTTAGCGGTGGACCCTACATCAACCATAGTCTAGCAGCCGCTGAGTCGCTCGTTAGATGGGGCCTAGACGAAACCACGATTGCCGCCGGGCTGCTACACGACACGGTCGAGGATACAACTCGTACAACAGAAGATATTGAGCGGGAATTTGGGAAAGAAATAAGGTTCTTGGTCGAGGGAGTGACTAAACTAGGCAAAGTTAAGTACCGCGGCGAAGAAGAACAGGCCGACAACATCCGCCGGATGATTCTGGCTATGGCGGAAGATATCCGGGTCATACTAATTAAACTTGCGGATCGCCGCCACAATATGGCCACCTTGGGTGCGCTGCCGCCGCAAAAACAAAAGAGAATCGCCGTGGAAACTTCGGAAATATACGCGCCGCTCGCCTACCGTTTGGGAATGCAGAGTCTCTCCGGCGAGTTGGAGGACTTGGCGCTGCCTTATACCCATCCCAAAGAATATCACTGGTTAGTCGAACACGTACGCGAACGCTACGAGGAGCGCGAGAAATATATGAAGACTATCAGGCCAGCAGTGGAGAAAGTGTTGCACGATAGCGGCATCAAGCCGATCGCGCTAGATTTCCGGGCCAAACGCTATTCCAGCTTGTTCAAGAAACTACAGCGCTATGATATGGATATTGAAAAGATATACGACCTTGTGGCCTTTCGAATCATTGTTTCTAATGTTGAGGAATGCTACGCCGTCCTAGGCGCGATACATAAACTTTGGCCGCCAGCGCCCGGCAAGATAAAGGACTATATAGCAATGCCCAAACCGAACGGCTATCGCAGTTTACACACCACCGTGATCGGGCCAGACGGACATTTCATTGAGTTCCAAATCCGTACCAAGGAGATGCACGACGAGGCCGAAAACGGCATTGCAGCACACTGGGCATACGAGGAGAAAAAAGGCGACAAAGGCTATATCCAACGCATTGCTTCTTTCGCGGATAAACGCGAGTTAGCTTGGGTGGAACAGCTCCGCGCATGGCAAAATGAGTTCGCCGAGCCGAAAGAATTTTTGGACTCATTGAAAATCGACTTCTTCAAAGACCGTATTTTCGTTATCACCCCTAAGGGGGAGATTGTGGACCTATCGCAAGGCGCAACTCCGGTAGATTTCGCCTACCGCATCCACACGACGCTCGGCAATCAATGCAGCGGCGCAAGGGTAAACGGCAAAATCGTACCCCTGGATTACAAACTACAGTCGCAGGACGTCGTCGAAATATTGGTTCAAAAGGGGAAAAAACCGTCGGCCTCCTGGCTTAATTTTACTGTAACCGGCTACGCCAAGAAAAAAATAAAGGCCGCGCTGCGAGGCGAGAGCGGTTTATTGAAAAAGAGCAGTCTTAAAACCGAATTAAGGATAACTTCTGAAGATTCGATTGGGGTCCTGAAAGATATTACCGCTGTAATCTCACGTTCGCACCTTAATATCCTGCAGATTCATTCCGGTTCAGAACGCAACGGCCGTTTTCATGTGCTCAAAATAACAATCGATACTGCCGACCGCGACAAAATCTCCAAACTATTGGTTAAACTCAAGGGGATAAGGGAAATTAAAGAGATTGAGTATCGTCTTCTTTAAGAATCTTGCCCATAATACCTTGCAGCTCTTCTGGAGAGTAGAACGCAATGGTTATGCGGCCGCT
This sequence comes from Candidatus Colwelliibacteriota bacterium, assembly GCA_027310265.1. Classification (GTDB taxonomy): domain Bacteria; phylum Patescibacteriota; class Minisyncoccia; order UBA6257; family Colwellbacteraceae; genus DAIDBC01. The sequence goes on along the minus strand of DAIDBC010000028.1, from coordinate 3,515 downwards.
TTTACCGGAGCGGCTAAGACCGACCTCCGTCCCTAAAAATTCTTCTAACTTTTCTTTAAGCGCGGTAAGTTCGGGATCAGGCGGCGGAGTCACGTCGGCGCGTTCTCCTTGCCCGATCCTTGCAGCAACAACTTTGGATTTCAGCTCGCGCACGCTCATATTTTCACGGATAAGCTCAGCGAAAAGTTCACGCTGTCGAGGAATATCTTCAATCGACAAAAGCAGTCTGGCCTGACTCTCGTTAACCTTACCCGATGATACCGCGTCTTGGATTTCTGACGGTAGGTTTAGAAGCCGAACGGCATTTGCGATTGACTCACGACTTTTACCCAACCGGGCAGCAATTTCGCGCTGGGTTAATCTAAACTCATCTTGTAGACGGGCGTAAGCCCGCGCTTCTTCGATTGGGTTTAGATCAGAGCGCTGGACATTTTCTATGATTGCAAGTTCCAGTTTCTCGCGTTCGGGCGTAGCGCGACGAACTATCGCCGGGACGGTGCGAAGGCCGGCAATCTTAGCAGCGAGCAACCTGCGCTCGCCGGCAATAAGTTCATATTCAACAGTCGTTCCCTCGTCACTCTCCTTTTCGATTTTGGTTACGATAAGCGGCTGCAGCACTCCGAATTCACGAACAGAAAGAGCGAGCTCTTTAAGCGCCTCCTCGTTGAAATCACGCCGCGGCTGATGCGGATTGGGCTTTATCCGCTCGACTTCTATTTGAAAGACCGCCTCCTGTGGTGAGGTTCTGTTTTCCGCATTATTGACATGGTTTTCCCCTCCAGGGATGAGGGCTTCTAATCCTCGGCCTAGCATCAAAAAGTGTGTAGTTCTCTAAACTCCTGTGGACGTTCTTCCTGCGCTATTATTTCTTCCGCTAAACGGCGGTAGGCATGGGCGCCAGCCGAATACGGGTCGTACGCCAAAATAGGTTTGCCGAAACTGGGCGCTTCGGCCAGCGACACCGAACGGGGAATCTCTACCGCAAACACACGATGCGGAAAATGACGGCGCAGATTTTTCGCAACGTCTCTTGAAAGACGTTCCCGTTTATCATACAGCGTGATCAAGGCCCCGGCAATTTTCAAAGGATGATCTAATCTACCCTGTAACAAATCGACTGTCCGTAAAAGTTCGCTTAATCCTTCTAAACTATAATATTCGGCCTGTACCGGGATGATAATTTCGTCCGCGGCCACAAGACCGTTTACGGTAAGCAAACTTAACGACGGCGGGAGATCGATTAAAATGTAATCATAACGATGGCGGAAATGATGTACGAAACTGCGCAGATAATATTCGCGCTTGGGCACGGAAACGAGCTCAACCAGTGCTCCAGCCAGATCAGCTGATGACGGAATATATTCGTAATTTAAAATATCGCTCGGGCGGACGAGTTCCTCGTGTGACGCAGAACCGGTTATCCCATGATAGACGCTATGGTCAAAAGTTTTAGCGCCGGCCAAACCCGAGGTTGCGTTGGCTTGGGGGTCAAAATCAACAAGTAGCACTCTGCGCCCCAGGGCGGCGAGATATGCACCTAAATTCACCGCCGTAGTGGTCTTACCAACGCCGCCTTTTTGATTGCAGATAGCTATCACCCGAGCCATTCTTGCCTTTACTATAATCCAAGAATATGGCACCATCAATTTTGCCAAAACCAATCTGGACAAACGCCGGAGTGGCGGAATGGCATACGCGTACGACTCAAAATCGTATGAGGCAACTCATGAGGGTTCAAGTCCCTCCTCCGGCACCAAAGCAAAACCTGCCCGATCGGGCAGGTTTTGCAATTATTTATCGGAAAGGTACAGCGAGATTATCTCCTGCGGCCACCCTTTCTCGATCTCTTAGCCTTTTTGGCAGTCTTCTTGGTTTTTTTGGCCTTTTTCGCAGCCTTTCTCTTTTTTGCCATTTATTCTTGTTAAGCTTAGTCGACCTTTACTGAAAATAAAAATATTTTTGAATATATTTTTATTTAAATTACTTACACTTTCAGTATACCAGAAATAAAAATAAAAAACGGTGGATAACTCGAAGTTCCACCGTTCTAGATGTGTCGACGAATGAAAATTTTTGGTCTAAAAATATTATTGTGGAGCAGACAACTCGTTTTTCGTAACCGATTTACGCAAAAACGGTTTAACAATAAAGAAACTTAAGCAACCTATTACTATTCCCCCAAAAATGTCGCTAGGATAATGCAATCCCGCCGCAATGCGGGCTACCCCGACCAATAAAGTAAAGAACATAAACCAATACCCTTTCTTGCGGTCCATATACCAGAGAGTAAGCGCAATCGGGAAAAGAAAAGCCATATGACCGGACGGTAAAGAAGCCTCAGCCGCGGACTGGGCAATAAGCGGGTTAAACCCCAAGGCCGCAAACGGCCGCAGACGGAAAAAGAAAAATCTGATTAACTCGGTAAGAATACCCCTGGATAGAATGGTGGCTAAGGTCGCAAGCGCAAAAAGGTACATTTTTTGGCCGCGCGGGGCCTTGAACAAAAAGTAAATAAAAGCAGCAACCAGAAAGTAAATTAAATACTCTGCAAAGAAAACAACCAGCCAATCAGTCAGTTTAGATATACCCACAAGGTGGCGAAGAATTTGCAGGATAAAAATATCAAGATACATTGATTTCACGAACTAGCGTCGCACGTAGGGCAAAAGACCCATAAAGCGCGCCCGCTTTATCGCGCGCGCTAGGCGCCGCTGATGTTTAGAGCAAGTTCCGGTGTGAACCGGGTCGATAATTTTGGCCTGTCCAGAAACAAAGCGCCTAATCAGCTCGACTTCTTTGTAATCGATGTCTTCAGCGTTCTGCGAACAGAAAAAACATTGTTCTTTTTTTTTCATTGTAAATTAAAACGGCAGGTCTTCCGGCTTTACTTCTTCTTCCCCTATTTCGATTACCGGCATGTCTTCAGCAACGGGCGTATCCGTACCTTCCTTGGTTTTGGGGGCGCCCTTGGAACTGTAGCTGTCGCCTGCTCCGCCGGCCGGTCGCGGCCCAAGCTGCATCCGTTCCGAAATTATTTCGGTGGTCTTGCGCAACTGGCCATCCTTACCCTCCCAGGACCTCGTCTGCAAACGCCCTTCCACCAAAACAGTGCTGCCGCGGCTCAAGAACTTGGCGGCTATTTCAGCCTGCTTGCCCCAAATGACCACATTGTGGAATTCGGTGGCCTCTTTCTTTGAACCGCTGCGATCGGTCCAGGAACGATTAGTCGCCACCGAAAAAGTGGCCACCTGCATCCCGCCGGCAGTGGTGCGGATCTGTGGATCAGCGGTGAGACGTCCGATGATGAACACTTTGTTTAGGTTCATCGGTTCGATATTTCTTCAAGTTTCTCTTCTAACTCGGCGTTGGAGAGGGGCTCGACTTTTGGCGCGGCAACCGGAGTTTCTTGTCCGCGGTCAACCGGGTGGCGAAAATCCGGACGGCGCGAGACAATTTTCTCCATCGGCGGGGTGACGACGAGGAAACGTAGCACTCTGGGTTCGAGACTTAGGGCG
>DAIDBC010000019.1 GCA_027310265.1 Candidatus Colwelliibacteriota bacterium | reverse complement strand
CCCTAGAATTGTCGGTTACCACCGGTTCGGGGGCGTACATCAGGTCGCTTGCCCGCGACTTGGGACGCGAATTAAAAACCGGAGCGTATCTTGCCGAACTTGAACGGGTGAGAGTAGGCAATTTTGACGCCGCATCAGCCATACGCTTACAATAAATTTGGCACTTTGTTTCGTGCACCTTATAGAGATCGGTCCATTTCCACACCAACGAAGAAAGGAGGGTAGTGCTTTATGGCCTGTCCCAACGGTGATCGGCGCTGCGGTAAGTGTGAATCCTGCCACAAGCGGAAGATGGTGAACCGGCAAAAGCGCAAGAAGGCGCGTCGAGCCAGACGCAAGTTCGAGCGCAAGAACGGTCACACCGCGACATCACGGCAGCCCGCACGCTAACTGCAGGCTGACACCACGGCCGCCAGTAAGGGGTCATCATTTCCGCCAGACGGCGGAGAGGGCTGCAGTTTCAAACGATTCTGCAGCCCTGAATTCTATCCGCGCTCTTTGAGTTGTCTCTTCAGCCTATCCTCCTTCTCTTTTATGGCTTCTTCTGTCCCGCGCCGGGCGAAGTCGTAGTCACTCATGTCAACCAGCATAAATCGTGCAAGCCGCGGGAGTTTTTCTTTGAGCAACCGGTATTTTTCTTGTTCGATTGCGCGGTAGTTGGGGTGCCCTTGCGGGCCGGTGCGCAGCTCTGCCTCCCAGAAAAATTGTCGCAAATTTTCGTACTGGTAAAAACGGACGCGGTAGGCAAGCGGTACTACGTATTGCGCGAGTTCCGGTGATTGTGTTTCTAGACGCGTGAAAAGCGGTATTACTGAGTCCAGCGCCGTACGGTACTTTCTCTCAATCCCCGCAGCGTTTATTTCCGATGGGATATCATAGCCGTGACGGATGGTGAAAAACTGGCGCTCCTGCGTCATCATACGATGCCGGTGCAGATCTCGATACGCACCGATATCCATCAAAATATCGAAACGTACGTAACTGTTCTCGAATGCGCGGCCCACTTTTTGCCAGCGTTCTCTCCGGCCGTCCAAGTATGACTTCAGGGTCTCATCCTTTTCCTTTTCTGACATTCTCTTCACCGCCGCGATGCATCCTTTCCAGCTCGCTGTACTGGAAGCAAAAACTATGCCGGCTAGTATATTCTGTTCCCCGTCGGGATCGTATTCTGCAAGTTCCACGATCGGGCGCGCTGACGGCGGCGAATCCACAAGTAGTGCCGGTGCGGTTTTCTTAATGAGTTCTCGAACCGCCGTTTTGCGGCGCGCCAGATAATCCTGGTAGTGTTCCGATTTTTCGTCTCCAACTCTTAGGAGCAGTGATGGAATTTCCTTATCCAATTCTTCTTTTAACGCGCGGGCGATCCAGCGGAACTCGCCCAATTCATGGGCAGCAGTGCGGTTTATAAGGTATTCGAACGCTTGGGCGTTGCCGCGCAGTGCCACCTGCCCCAAGGTCGCCATGGGCAAAAGGCCGCGCAGGGTGTCAAAAGCTTTTTTCTCCAACACGCTTTCTTTTTCCTCGTAATTCGCTTTAAGCCAGGTTTTTAACTCGGCGACAAGAGCAATGTAAGTCTCAAAAAGCCCGTCAAGAGTTTTCTTGTAATCGGCAAGCAGCCCCATTCTTTCGAGATCCGGGCGCGGGGTGTAGTAGAGGTAATTCCCGCCGATCTTATTTCCGAAGTTCACATAGCGGGTAGACTTCTCGATGGGCTCAAGTCCGATCCGCTGGTCTTCAATGTATTTCATCGCCACTTGCGAGATGCCCCAGAAAGCCACGTGTGTACCGGTCATCTGCGCGATAGAGTCGTCGCCATACTGCGAAAGCCATTTGGCGTAGAATGCCTGCGCCCGCTGATTGTTTAAGATGTTTTTAAACCCCCTTGTCTGTAGAAACTCAATTATGGTCCGCAACTCTTTGGCCAGCTCTGGGTCGCCGTCCAAAATCGGCTTAAGATATTCATCGTGCAGTACCCGGACTAACGATCCGCTTGCTCGCGATGCGCGCGAGCATAGCGCCCCCACAATCTCCGGCGGGAGATTATGCAGAACGGTTACCAGTCCGTTGAGGTTACTCGCAAAAGGATGTAGTAGTATTCGTTCTTCGTTCGTCCATAATTCACCAGGGAAAGCGGGCTCGTATTCACGGAAGTTATCGTTCCGCATCTATTCGTCGAATTTGATCCACTCGTTGTTCTTTTTGAAATTCTTCCAGTACTGGGACGCCTGCGGCTTATCGGCGCCGAAATATTTTCCGCCACGCTTCGCGCTGTAGGGACGTTCAGCCGGTGAGGAAAGCGCGGTGAAGGACATCTGTGCAATCGGCATTTTGTAGTAAAGCTTGATTGGTAGCGGCGAGATATTGTGCAGCTCGAGCGTCATCTTAAGTTTATTTCCTGGGTCCAGAAAACCGGCGGTCGCATGGATGATTAGGCCAATGCGTCCGAGCGACGACTTGCCCTCCAGTCGCCCGACAATATCGTTTGATACCCCGATGGTTTCGTAGGTCATGCAGAGTGCGAATTCTCCAGGATGGATGATGAACTGCCGCTTAGTATTGATTGATAGCCGCTCCATCATGTGATCAATCGGTTCTCTTGGATCAATATAGGGGTGCTCTTTGG
>DAIDBC010000051.1 GCA_027310265.1 Candidatus Colwelliibacteriota bacterium | reverse complement strand
GCCGAGGCGCTTCGCTCTTGAATCGCGGCCTAACTTAGTTGAACCTCCTGCTTTAGTATGCGCCATTTAAGCGGTACAATTATGTCGTAAAATGCAGGGTTTTGTCAATCGGATGATTGAGAGAATCAAAGAGTTGCGGCCCGTGCTTAGCGAGCCGTATTTTAAGATCGGCGTGTTGGTTTTCCTGGTAAGCCTCTTGTCTTTCGGTATCGGCTACATCGCCGGCCGCGACTGGACCCCGACGCCGATAGTTATCGAGAAAAACGGCGGCTAGTAGCCGATCCTCTTTAACCAGTAATCGTTTTCCCACTCCCAGAGTTTTTTGGCGCCTAAGAAAGCGTGATAGTCTTCGTACCAGTAGGGGAACTCCTGCAGTTCTATCTCGCCCTGCATTTCGGACCATTCGTGTTGATCCGGAGCGCATACGGCTATAGCAGGATCGCGGGGCGTGCGAATTTTCTCGCGTCCGCCCTTCAGACGTCTTATTGATCCACACTTTAGACATTTTTGTATCTGGTCTATGCGCAAAATCCAGCGGGTCTGTAGATTTTTAAACTGATCTTGCAGCGCAGCCATATATGCGGAGGTTTGCAGATTATAATCGCGGTAAATTGCCTGTGAGGTTTTGATGTCCAGCACGCCGAACTTGCCGCCGATTAGAGCCAATGAATCAATCGTGCCGGCATAGCGTTCGTTATGATTTATGACTCGTTTTTCAACCCAGTCGGAGTCTACTTGGATTTTGGTTTTGTCCAGAAATGACTTAAGCGCATTTATCGCCGGTGCGACTGTTGGATCAATCTCTACATCTTCGCCTTTAAGTATCGCCTCCGAGGTTTCGTGAACTAACGTTCCTTCATCGGCCGATATTTTCTTGATGCTTTCGCCTTCGGCGAAATTGTTTAACTCACCGTAGAAGCGGTACAGCGCCGGTTTGGCCTTGATATTTACGATGCTCGTCACCCGCGGATACCAGATATTATCTATTTCGTATCCGTTTACTCCCTTGAAGTGTTTTTCGTCGTTGTAGTACATATGCCGCCGTCATTTTAGTAGCTTCGGTGTTACTTCTGCAATATCTCCGGCGCCCATCATCACTACGATTGAGGATTTTATTTTGGAGGACTTGATAACACTTTTCAGAATACCTTTCAGATCCTCGCGGTGGGGGAGATATATGACTTCTGGATGCTTTTTAACCTTAGCGACGGCCCGCGCTAGTTTTGCAGCATTGACATTATGCGACACTTCATCGCGTCCGCTTACTTTGTAGGCATCTAATAAAATCAGCGCATCGACTTTATCGAAACTTTCTTTGAAATCGTTAAATAAAATTTTAAGACGATGTAACTGATGCGGTTGAAAGACGCAGATAATCTGCGCTTTACGAAAGTGTTCGCGGAAGGCGGTGAGAGTTGCCTTAATTTCAGTCGGGTGATGGGCGTAATCATCAAAAACCTTGACATTGTGGCCGGAAATCCGCATCGCGCCCTTATATTCCATCCTGCGCCATGCGCCGCGGTAGTCGTTTATGGCTTTCAGAGTGTCATGGTCATCGATATCCAACGCTTTTGCGACGAGCGCGGCCGCGAGCGCGTTTGATAAATTAAATCGCCCCATGATTTTCAGCGTTTTCTCCAACCGCGCGATTAATTTTAAGTAGGCTCTGCTTTGCAAGCCGTACCAAATTGTCTCTGCGGGCAAGTCAGATTTGATGGCGCGCAGTCCCGGGTCGTCGTTGTTTGCGACTATAACCCCGCCGTCTTTCAGATTGTCCACAAACCGCAGGAACGCTTTCTGCACATTCTGCAGGTTGCGGTAATGGTCGAGATGTTCGCGATCGACGTTAGTGATGATAATAATGTCTGGTTGGTAGTGTCTAAAAGCTTCGCGATATTCGTCCGCTTCAATTACCAGCCATTTGCTCCCGCCCAGACGGAAATTTTTGTCGCCGAAATCGCGCAGCCTTGTGCCCACGATTACCGTAGGATCTAATCCGGCCTCAATCAGTATTTTGGCCACAAGGGCCGTAGTGGTGCTTTTGCCGTGCGATCCGGCGATAGCGACAGTCCTATGTTCGGCGGTCAATGCTCCCAAGGCCTCCGGATAACTTGCGACCGGTATGGCGAGACGTCTGGCCTCAACCAATTCCGGATTTTGAAGGGGAATGGCCTGGCTATGAATGACCAGGCTTACTTCCGGGCCGATGTTCGCTTTATCGTGGCCTATAAGCGTTTTTATGCCTTCGCGGCGGAGTTCTTGGGTGATTAAGCTACTTGCGGCGTCCGACCCGCTTACAGCCCAATTTTGGGCTAAAAAATAGCGGGCAAGGGCACTTACGCCGATTCCTCCTATACCTACAAAGTGGACTCTACTATCCATCTATATATGTCGTATAACATACATTATGCGACGTTCATATCAGGACTCTGACGGGCTTGGAACGCCGCTCCCCTCGCTAATGTTTTAGTATAGCACGGGTGATATGTTGATGATGTTATTAAATCAAAAATTCTCTCCGTGCGGCGGAGAGAATTAGTCATTTCTGGCTCTCATCGTTGTCGCTCCTTCTAGTATATTCATCCACATAGGTCCAATCTGGGACCATCATTTCGCCGCACTCGGCGTGCCTTTCGGTAACGCTTAGTGGTTTTGAAGTATAGACAACCTCTTTACACTTTCTGCATTAGTAGCGAGCCATGTTTTTGTATTTGCCCCACTTATTGGCGGGGATTTATTTTTTAATGATTTATCCCCCATCGTGGGGTGAGTGACCTACATTTTGGTAACCAGCATCTTTAACAGTTCAGTTATGAACTGCAGGATCTGGATCATAATCTGGGCCAGAACTGTAATGACGCTCTTCAATGGGCCGATTGCGGTTCCGCCTAAGTTGCTTAAATCCTTTAGGAACGCCTGAATATCCATTTGACTAATTATACTATAAATAGTCTGCGGGGTTAATAGTGACTCCGATCGGTATCTGACCGGCGCCGGAGATATACTGGAGCGTTACGCTGGGCGCCCAATAGACAGTAAGATGCAGGTGCGGGCCGGTGGCATAACCAGTATTACCGGCGTAACCGATTACTTGTCCTCTAACAACTGGCATGCCGACACTCACAATCTGCCTTGAGAGGTGTGCGTATAGGGTCGCTAAATTGTTGCCATGTTTTATCACGATATATTTACCGTACTGCACGCGACCGTTGTTCCCTACTGCGAATACTGTGCCGTCATCGGCAGCCGTGATTGGCGTACCGATGGAGGCGGCAAAGTCTATACCGTTATGGAATTTGGTGCCGTAGGCGCGCTGGGCAAAAGCGGTCGCGCCGTATGGCTGGGTTACGAGCACGCTAACGAGCGGATAAGCGAGGACGCCCGGGCGCTTCAGCGGCAGGACGCTGGGGTCGAATTTGGCGCGCAGCTGCTGCTCCAGGTCGGCTATTTCCTGGCCGATCGAATCGCGCTGTTTCTGCAGACCGCTTAACTGCGATTGGTAAACGCTCTCTTTGTTTTTAGTGTCTTCCAGTAACGCATTTTTCTGACTCTTTTGGTCCCGTACTATAAGCTGCTTGTTTTTCGCATTTTCGTTTTCCACTTCGATAGCCGTCTTTTTCTGGGTGGTCTCGTTTATCGTCTGTGCAAGGTCGGCTGACAAAACTGTCATCGTGTCGATGCTGGAATGTAGTTTGTCCTGAAAGTTCTGGAGGTTTTGGAGTTCCGTCACACCGTCGGACAGGCTCTGATTTTTGAGAAGGACCGTGAGCAGTTCCTCTTGACCTTTAGTTTGCAACTCGCGCAGAGTCGCGCCGATGGCTTCGCGGTTGTTTAAGATCGCCTGCTCGGTCTGGGTTTTTTGGTCGTTCAGATCGGCCAGTTCCAACGTCATTTTTTGTATGCTTGTTTCGCTCGCTTTGATGGAGAGTTGCAGTTGGTTGATGGTGTAATTGAGTTTGGTTATATCTCCCTTCAGGGTTTGTTTTTGGTTGCTTAGTGTGTCGAGCTGGGCCTGGGTAGATTTAATTTGGCTGTTTAGGTTATCTAACTCTTTAGATTTAGCGTCGATCGCCTGCCGTAGTTCGTCGGCGGTGATTGCAGACGCCGTTCTCGGTTGCAAGGCCGGCATGGCGGTTATAAGCAGCGAAACTATTAGGATAGTGGACGCCAGGAAGAACCGTTTCATGATTTTAACTTGCTTTCCGTGCCCTTATAGTCGCTGCTTCGACGCGGTTTATGGATTCCTTTTTACCCAACGCCTCCATTATCTCGAACGGCCCCGGCGAAGTTTTGGCACCGGATAAGGCTACCCGCAGCGGCCAGAACATCTCCCCCCTATTCCCTTCCGGCGCGAGTGGCGCAAGGCGTTTTTCGAGAACGTCGCGCTTGTAGTCCGCTTCGTCGGTTTTGTCCAACACGGTTTTTACCCCTTCTAGATTAAGCGCCACCTGTGTTAGCGGCATGTCTTTCCAGCGCAGTAAATCTGTGTCGTAATCCGGCAGCTCGAAATAGAATCTCACTAAATCCGGCAGCTCCGAAAGTTTTTTGATGCGGTTCCTTACCGTTTCCATGATTGCCGGGGTGAGATGCCATGATTCCGGCACGAACATCGCCGCAGCTTTGGTGAGTGCGTCGGGTGCGAGTTTTCCCAAATAATGGCTGTTCAACCAGTCCAGTTTCTCGACGTTAAACACCGCCCCAGCTTTTTGGACGCGTTTTAAGTCGAACTCTTTTATTAGTTCGTCTGCACTCATCACATCTTTGTCCTCCCGCGGATGCCAGCCCAAGAAAGCGATGAAATTAACAATCGCTTCCGGCAGATAACCCTTGGCGCGGTAGTCGTGCAGCGCGACATCCGACATCCGTTTAGACATTTTGGTCCTGTCCGAGTTCAAGATGAGCGGCAGGTGCGCGAATTGCGGCACTTCCATCCCCAGTGCTTCGGCAAGCAAAATTTGTTTCGGCGTATTGGATAAATGCTCCTCCCCTCTTATCACGTGGGTTATGGCCATCAGGGCGTCGTCAATTACTACTGCAAAATTGTAGAGCGGTTCGTCGAGATTCTTGGCGATGATAATGTCGCCCATCAGCGCGGCGTCGAACTTCACCGAACCGCGTACAATGTCGCGGAATGCAATTTCCTTTTCCGGTACGCGGAAACGGATCACGTGATCTCTCCCTGCGTCCAGTCTTTTAGCAACTTCTTCTTTGGAAAGCGTCCGGCAGCGGCCCGAATACTTCGGTGGCAAACCGTTTGCTGACATACTTTGCCGCTCCGCCTCCAAATCTTCTTTGGAACAGAAACAATAGTAAGCTTTGCCGTCATCAACCAGTTTTTTTAGGTATTCACGGTAGATACCCATCCTGTCACTCTGACGGTAAAACTCGTCCCAAGTGATACCCAACCAAGTGAGTCCGTCCAGGATATCAGCCTCTGATTCCGGAGTTGACCGTTCGCGGTCAGTATCCTCAATTCGCAGGATAAAATGCCCGCCTTCAGATTTAGCGAACAACCAGTTAAATAAAGCGGAGCGTGCCCCGCCGATGTGCAATGAACCCGTGGGAGAGGGCGCAAACCTAACTCGCACCATAACCCAATTTTAGGATTATTTTGGCTAGATTTAAAGCGGCTTCCGGTTTGGCAAAACCCCTTGCGGCCGCGCTCATTTTGGAGAGTTTATCTCCGTCTACGAGCAGTTCTTTAAGTTCGGAAACAAAATTTTCGGCGGTTATCCGGGCTTGCTCCATCACTATGGCCGAACCCGTTTTAGCATAGTCATTCGCGTTCGCTGTTTGGTGGTCGCCCGCCGCCACCTCCGGCGGGAGCGGTATCAAAATCGATGGTTTGCCGAACGCTGCTATCTCAAAAATACTGCCCGCGCTTGCGCGGCTCACTACCAAGTCCGAAGCGATGTAAGCGGTGCGTATTTCGTTTTCAAAATAATCCACCGGGCGGTAGCGCCTTTTCACTTCTTCGCTTAAGCCGCCGACCGACTCCAATCTTGCAAGAACCAGCTCATAATTGTTACGGCCGGTTTGGTGCAAAATTTGGGTGAAGGACAAAAGCCGCGCCAGGTTATCCAGGATCAATTCGTTTATCGCCGAGGCGCCCTGTGAACCGCCGGTTACTAGGACAAGCGGGAGCGCGGGATCGAAACCCAAGAATCCCTTGTTATTTTCTTTCGATTCCCTTTCTAAATCATTCAGTAAATAGGTGCGGATAGGATTGCCGGTCAGAACAATATCTTTCTTCGGGAAATACGCCGCCGCAGACTCGAACGAGATTGCAACCACTTTGGCATAGCGGCCGGATACGGAGTTGGTCAGCCCGGGCACAGTGTCTGATTCGTGAACTATGACCGGGATGCGGTAGAACCGGGCGGCGAGCACCACCGCGAGCGCGCCGGGCCCGCCCTTGGAGAAAACGACGTCAGGCATAAACCAAAATATTTTGAAAAGCGCCTGCAGGATACCGAAAGCGAACTTCGGGGCATCGATAAAGTTGGAAACCGAAAAATATCGGCGCAGTTTGCTCTCGACTATCCGGTTTACGCGGATATTATTCAGTTCAAGAAGTCCTTTGTACGGGCCGTAGGAACCGAGATAGCGTAGGTCCAGGTTGATCCCCGCTTCTCCTGCAAGTACCTGAAGCTCTGCTGCAACCGCTATAAGCGGGTAAACGTGGCCGCCTGTTCCCCCGCCGGTCATAAGCACTCTGAATTTACGCATTCTTGCTTACATTTAACATTATCCCGACCATGGTCATAAAGACCGCGAGCGCAGTGCCGCCGTAACTTACAAAGGGCAGTGGCACGCCAGTTAGCGGGATTAATCCCGAGACCGCGCCGATATGCATAAAAACCTGAATGCCGATTACAGTTGAGAATCCGACCAAGAGTAATCGGCCAATCGGATCAGCGATGCGCCGCGCAAGCATCAAGCCGCGGCCCACCAACACGAAGAACAGGCCGATTGTGGTGACCGACCCCACGAAGCCGAATTCCTCAGCGATAATGGCGAAGATGGCGTCCCCGATCCGTTCGGGCAGATATTTTTTGGAGGCGGAATTGCCGTAGCCCACTCCGAAGATGCCGCCGGAACCGATTGTAAAGAGAGACTGATTGATTTGGTAGTTCGCACCGGAAGAATCGGCCGAAGGGTTGAGGTAAGTCGCAATGCGATTCCAGCGGTACGGGGTCATAAAGACAAACAGGCCGACTACCAGAGCCGCGATCAGAACGGTGGTGATTATATATTTGCCTCTGGCTCCACCGACGAAATAAACCGTAAGCGCCGAGCCGAGAATGATCACCGCCGAACTGGTCGAGCGTTCCAGCAGCAACAGCAACCCTATCAGACCGAAAATCGCTATGAACGGCACGAAGCCTTCAATGAAGTTTTTGCGGCGGCTGTCGTCTTTGGCGTTCGAGAGCCATGCGGCAAGATATATTACGGAAATCAGTTTTATTATTTCCGAGGGCTGGAGCGTAAGCGGTCCGATATCTATCCAGCGCCGTGCCCCGCCGCTTGAGGCGCCGAG
>DAIDBC010000046.1 GCA_027310265.1 Candidatus Colwelliibacteriota bacterium | reverse complement strand
CACGCCATAGTTCACCACGCCTTGCGTTACGGTTCCGATAGCATCAACTTGTACGACTTTTCCGGCGATCGTAAGATCCGGGAAGGCGTCAAAAGTGAGCGTCGCCGCCTGCCCGACTTTAACTTTGGCGGCATCAACTTCGTTTAAAGAAACGTCGGCGATGCGACCCTTGGAGATCAGCGTGGCGATGGCTCCGTACGACTGAATGGAGGCTATTGAATCACCTTTATTAACATTCAGCGTAGCCACGAACCCGTCGAACGGCGCGGCAATGTAATAATTCACCAGCTGATCTTTAGCGTCTTTAAGCGAGTTTTCTCTTTGCTGGACTGCGAGTTGCTGCGATTGAATATCAATCGGCAGGGCACCGGCTTGCAACTCGGCGAGCGATTCGGTTTTCTCCGCAACCGTGTCAGCCGCAGCTTGATCAGCCGCTTGAGCACTTCGAATAGTGTTGACGGCAACAGAGATATTCGACAGATAAGTACTCACAGCCGCGTTGTAAGTCGCGCTGCTAGCGTATTGGATTCCATTACCAATTGCCTGCAGCAAGTTATAAGCCTCGTCCAGTAACGCGCTTATTGTACTACCGCCCGAATTTCTGCTTGCGGCTTGGTAGTCGTTCAAATACTGCGTGTACTGGTTATAAATCACCGTGTAGGTAAAAGAGGGGTTAGTTTGATTACTGCTTATGCCGGAAAGAAAGGTTATCAGATTGGACAAACCCGGATTTGTGTTCGTGACCGCAGTGAAGCCGTCGTCGTAGGCTTTCTTTAACGCCGCGTCGGCTGTTTGTTTTGACTGCTGCGCTTGGTCGAGATCGTTCTGTGCCTGGATCAGCGCAAGTTTGGTCGGCGGCATCTCCAGTTTCTGCAAAGACAGTTGGGCGCTTTGTAAACTTACTTCTGCATCACGGACAGTTTTTTCGGCGTTGGCTGCATCCAGCTGCACTATCAACGTCCCGGCCTTGACTTCCTCGCCCTGTTGAACGTTTACCTTAACCACATCGCCGGAAACTTTAGCTTTCAAATCCACTTGGTTCGAAGCCGATACCTGACCCGTGCCGGAAACCGAAGCAACCACGGTTCCTTTCTGCACGGCGGCCAAAATGTACCGCGTTTGTGTATTTGCGGCGGTCAAGTTGCTGTAAGTGTAATAACCACCGCCGACCACCACGACAGCTATGACAAGCGAAATAAACTTATGCTTGAGCGCCCTGTTCCAAAGGCCCGCACCCAAAACCTTCAGGCGCATTAAAAAGTTCTTCATTAACTAATGTGACTGTGACGGCTGACCCGCAGACGGTTGTTGCGGGTTGATATCGCCGTCCGGCGGCAGAACCCGAATCAGTTTCGCCTCGATCTGGCCGGAACTATTCGGCGAACCGACAACAATAATGTCGTCATCCACTTTTAAATCGCTCAACTGCAAAGTGTCGCGGAAACGGCGGATGACTGCATCTTTCCCAACCACAACTGTCTTTTCGCTCTTATCCCGTTCGTCCTGAATAGTGAGAATTGAGTTGTCTATCTTGATAATCGAGCCCATCGTGCCGTGCCCGGCGATGAACTGGCCGCCGCGCAGATCAAACGGCGTCGGTCGCGGACCGATCAGGTTACGGTAATAGTTTTCTCCCCAACGGTATGAAAAATTTGCCTTACCCGCCTCAACCGCCTCGCCGGCGAGGAAAACAAGGAACAACACCGCCAAGACGCCGGTTACGACAATCGCCACACCCAACGGTTTAGATTTGAAAAGTGTTTTAAGATCCATTTTGTCTTTGACCTGTTGTTAGATTTTTATGGGTTTGGGTGAACGGTGCGGCAACCTGGACAAGTCACGAGCCATAAGTCGCAGTGAACCCAGCAACGCGAAAACGCTTCCCAGAATCGCGGCTATCCCGAAAACCGGGATCGACTCGAGAATAGACATAGAAAATTCTTTCCAGTAAGTTGCGGCTAGACCGAGGTCCGACACCAGGAGCGAAACAAATTGGACAAAACCCGTCTGGGCAAGTTCAGTTTGCAACTCACGCCATGCAGTAACGGACACGGCTGCGGCGAGAAGCGACACAACCGCGAAGCCAGCTGCTCTGGACAGGACGCGGCGTCTCTCCGCGCGGTCAACGGCCAGATTCACTCTTAAAAGGAGATCCGACTGCGGTTCCGTATCTTTAACCAGCGCAAACAATTTTTCGGCGTCTCGATCCATAATGCTTTCTTACTACTACAAAATTAACGACTGTTTTGGTGCAGGGCTGATTCTTTATGCGAAGCCGGGGAAATAATCGGTCTTTATACGCCTGCGCCCCACGCCCATTCCTCGGAGGGTCTCCTCAAAAGCCAGCACCATCGAACGGGGGCCGGAGATATAGAAGGTCCTCTCCAAATAATCTGGTACTTCTTTCACGATCATTTTGGCATCGACGAAGCCGCTGTACCCAGTCCAAGATGGCGGGATAGCGTTCCGATCAGTAAGAGCGTAAACCGTTTTTATGCCCAACTTCGAAGCAGCCGCATCGAAGATGTCTTTATAAACGATGTCGTCCATGGTCTTATTCGAATAGAACATAGTTATCTGCCTCGCTTCGTTTTTATCGAGCAAGTATTTGACCATGCTCCGGAACGGAGTGATTCCAATGCCGCCGGCGATAAAAACAAGTTTCTTATTTTTGTCTTTGGGGAGGACGAAATCACCGGCGAGCTGCGAAGCGATAATTTCATCGCCGACATCCATCGCCGTCATATGATTCTTAAAACTGCTCGACTCGGGATAAAATTTCACCCCGATTCTCAATTCATTTTCGGTCGGAGAAGAAGCGACGGTAAAGTAGCGGCGATTACCGCGGTTATCCGGCGAACGATGAGCAAGAGTCCACTCCATATACTGCCCTGGCCTGAACGATATCGGTTCATCGAACTTGAAGACAAAATCGCAGACGTCTGGGGTG
>DAIDBC010000040.1 GCA_027310265.1 Candidatus Colwelliibacteriota bacterium | reverse complement strand
TATAAATAGAGAAAACAATAAAGTTACGGTTGGGTCGGGAACCGCGGTTAGCAAATTGTTAAATTTTTGTTCCAAAGAAGGACTGTCCGGTTTGGAGTGGGCCGGCGGCTTGCCGGGGACGATTGGAGGCGCAATCCGCGGGAACGCAGGATGTTTCGGCGGCGAAATCAGGGATGTGGTTGAAGAAGTTGTGAGTTTCGATACCGTGAGAGGGGAAGCGATACGCCGCAGCAGCAGCGCCTGCGCGTTTTCGTACCGCAACAGTGTGTTCAAGTCGTCGAGTGGACACGAAATTATAATAGAGGCCATCTTGGCTCTGGAGGATGGAGACCGCGAGGCTATCGCCAAGACTATAAAGGAAAAGATAGACTACCGCGCCTCGCGCCATCCATTAGAGTATCCCTCGGCTGGCAGTGTTTTTAAGAACGTGGACGTTCGGCTTGCGCCGCCCGAAGTCGTGAAAACAGCCTCAGCAGTCATAAAAGTTGATCCCTTCCCAGTGATCCCGGCGGCCTACCTTATTGCCGGGGCGGGCCTGAAGGGTAAAACTGTTGGCGGGGCTATGGTTTCGGACAAACACTCTAATTTTATAGTAAATACGGGCTCGGCGACGGCCGAGGACGTAAGCAACCTGATGAAAATAGTGAAGCGCGAGGTCGTACGGAGGTTCGGCGTGGAGTTGGAGGAGGAAATTTTGATTCTCTAATCCCTGGGAGCAGAGTTATTAACAGTTCGCGTTTGCTAAAATTAAATCAGAGTAAAAATTTGCACGAAAAGCCAGCGGGACTGATTGGTCGGCAGTCCGGCAAGCGAGCTCTCATAAACAAAAACTTGTCCGACTATGGCCAAGAAAAGAAAGAAGGGCAAGAAGAAATAGCTTCGGCCAAAACGAGAAGCTGAATCTTCTTGAAGATGCCCCGGTTTTTACCGGGGCATCTTTTTTGGCATATTTTATCTCCGGCCCCGGCCGGACTATAATGTAGCGATGCATATATTTGTTAAAGCCACCGGTTTAGATCTTACCGGACCGCTTAAAACCTACATTGAGGATAAGATTAACAGTCTAAACAAGTTGCTTGTGCATTTTGATCCCGACACCGTGAAAATACAGGTGGAGATTGCGCGGGTGAGCCGGCATCACCGTCGGGGCGAAGTTTACCGAGCCGAAGCAAATATAGAACTGCCCCAGGATGTCTTGCGCGCGGAGGAGACGAGCGATGACGCCCGTGCGGCCGTCGATGCCCTGAAAGACAAACTTAAAAGAGAAATAGATTCTTACCTCTCGCGGCACGGCAAAGATCATCATCGCGGGCACGGCGAGGAACAATAACTCATGGCATTGAAAGATTTATGGAAGCGACTTTGGTCGCGTTCGGGTGAACCAAAAAACGAACTTGCCTCGATTGCGGCGCTTGAGAGCGAGATTAAATCGCTTTCCGATCAGCAACTCAAAGAAGAAAGCCTCAAACTAAAAAAAGAAATCACGGGTGGCAAAAGTCTGGATGAAGTTTTACCCCGCGCTTTTGCGCTTGTCCGTGAATCTTCTCGCCGCACGCTCGGTCAGCGTCATTTTGATGTGCAGTTGTGGGGCGGGATAGTTCTGCATCGCGGAGCCGTTGCAGAGATGATGACCGGTGAGGGTAAGACGCTTGCCGCAACTGCCCCGACTTATCTAAACGCCTTGTCAGACAAGGGGGCGCACGTAATCACAGTAAACGATTATCTGGCCAAGCGGGATACTGTATGGA
>DAIDBC010000030.1 GCA_027310265.1 Candidatus Colwelliibacteriota bacterium | reverse complement strand
GTATAACGTTGGCGATTTAAGGGCGACCAAAGAACTTTATGATTACTGGAATTCTTACCTGCGGTTTTAAGCGGGGTTGGGGCGGTGTATAATTCAAAAAATGGACATAAAAGGCAGGATAATGATAGCAATTGTGGTTCTAATCGTGCTTGCTCTCTTGGTTACTGGTTTGTGGCTGTGGAAGAGCCGCGGACGCATTGCCCCGCCTGCGGCAAACAACCCCGGCGTCCCCACCGTAACTGCCCCTGATGGCCGCGCTAGGGTGATGCAGGGACTCGAAGGTCTCAATCTCGGCGACATTAATAGCGAGCTGCAGGATATAAATAAGAACTCGGCCAAGTAGCTGTGACTGGTTCTTCTACAGGCGATGAAAGCGGTAATTTTAGCGGCCGGGGAAGGGAAACGTCTCCGGCCTTTTACTGACAGCGTTCCCAAACCGATGATCAAAATCGGCGGTAAGCCGATTTTGGAATATACGTTGGATATTCTGCCGCGCGAGGTAGACGAGGTGGGACTGGTCGTCGGATATCGTCGTGAAACAATAACAAAACATTTCGGCGAAACCTTCGGTGGTCGCAAACTTGCCTATATTGTTCAACCGGAGCCCAGGGGGACAGGCGAGGCTCTGTTGCGCGCGAGAAATTTTTTGAATGGCGAGCCGTTTTTATTGCTCTATGCCGATGACCTATATCATCCGGAGGACTTAACGGCATGCGTGAGCGATACGCCCACGGTGCTGGTCAAGGAGCATCCGCATCCGGAACGTTTCGGAGTTTGTATGGTTGATGATAATGACCGCTTGCTGGGGATTCTGGAAAAACGCCCCGATCCGCCGACCAATTTGGTTAACGTCGGCGTCTATTTTCTGAACAAGCACATTTTTGAGATGCCGATGATAAGATTGGCGAGTGGTGAATACAACCTAGCGGAGCAAATCGGCGTTATGTCCGAACGGCACAATGTTTATGTGCGGCGCGCCCGTTTTTGGCATCCGATCGGTTACCCGGAAGACCTGGATGGGGCCGAGCGTTTTTTACGGTTGACACCCGAGAAGCGTTTGAACTAGTTCAAGGAGTAAACGTGTATAGCCGGCGAAAGGTTGAGTATTTTTACTGCATCTGCCGCTTGGGACATCACATAGTAAGTGATATTCTTGTCCTTGTTGTAGTAAATGCCGTTGCCAATTTTTTCGGTGCCGTAAAAAGTGTCAGTGAGATACATTACCGTCTGGGTCGGCATCGGCGGGCCCGGCAATTGGTGATCCGGCGGCGTGGGAACGGCTACTCCGTTTGCGTATACGAGGACAATTTTTACCGCCGCGTTCGGTAGAGCGTTTATTTCTCGGCCGACTTCAAGATAGTCGCTATTAAATGCTGCCGCGGTATTCGGGTTTTTGGCCCAGAGTTGGAAAAACACGAAGTAAGTTTCTACGCCTATAAGCGCAAGAACCGTGATGGCCGCGGCGAAGAAGCGGCCGTCGGCAATTCCCAGAATTTGTTTAGCCCAGCGGTAGAGGACGATCCCGCCGTAAGCGGCGAGCATTATGATCGGCGGTATGAGCAGGATCGAGCGGAGAGCGTGCGGGATGCCCTCGTTCGAAATCACGACCGGCAGGCCGGCCAGCAATACCCAGCTGAAGAGAATCGCAAAAGCGAAGTCTTTTTTAAATAAGCGCGACAAGCCGAGCGCGAGACCGATTAGGAAAAGTACCCCGACTATAGCCTCCAGTTCCGGCCGGCCGCTGTAATTCTGGCGCCAGTTAAAATCGCCCGCGACGGTAAACATTCCAGCGGTCTCCAATATGTTTTTCCCCAGCGCCAGCGCCGGTGATGCTGCCTTGAATACGGATAACTCGCTGGTTCGTCCAAAGAAATCAGCCGGATGCTTCAGGAAGTAGGCGCCGAGAGGCAGCGCGGCGATGAAAGCAGCCAACAGGAACACCACAGTTATTACCCAAAAATTTTTTCTCCAGTTCTGCTTTTTGGATCTCACGAAGAAGTAGCCGAGTACAATTAGAATCAAGAGCGGCGTTACGCGATAGGCGATGTAAGAGTAAAATCCCAGGCCGTAGAGTAATCCCCCTACGAGGGGCA
Source organism: Candidatus Colwelliibacteriota bacterium (assembly GCA_027310265.1). Lineage (GTDB taxonomy): Bacteria > Patescibacteriota > Minisyncoccia > UBA6257 > Colwellbacteraceae > DAIDBC01. The sequence continues at coordinate 1,694 of DAIDBC010000030.1, read as the reverse complement.
GCGACCACAGACTCAATTCCTTGAGAAAACCGACCTGCGCGACTCCGTTTGCCGCATCCTCCTCGCCAAGTTTGCGCATCGATAAGAGAAGTAGGTAAAGGGCAAAGACGATAAAGAACGGCGACATTATCGCGCGGAAGCTGATCCTGGAAAAGGTAAGGTGCCAGTAACTTACGGCGATCAGAAACGCCGACAAAAGTCCCATGACCGAGCTTTTAAATAGTTCTTTAGCGAGCAAGTACAGACCGATTACAGTAAACAATCCGAAAACAGCGGAGGGCAATCTCAATACCCAGGGCTGGTTTTGATGAATGAGATTCAAAAGAACCGCCTGGATATTCATAAATAATCCTTCGCGGCCGTTGTTTTCGGGATAGAAAACCTTAAACACGCCGGTGTGTAGGACTTCTTGGGCGTTGGTTCCGTCCATTGCCTCATCGGGGTACAATCCCGGCGGGACGGTATTGAAATACATAAAGCGTAGCAGGCCTGCTATAATAACGATGAGAACCAACCACCAGTATTCTTTCTTCATCCGATCAATTATTAAAATTGTACAATGACTGTAGTGTTCACGCCATCGATTGATCTAGCCCTTGGGGTCCTCGCGGCCTTGGTTTTGTCGGGCATAGTTTTTCTAATCCACCGGACATACCACCGCCGTCGTGTTGCGGCAACACAATACCGCGTTGTGGAGTTCGAGGGCGGCATTGCTCCACTTCAAAATGCGTTGAGATCGCTTAACCCGCCGTTCACTATGGAAGTGGCGGTGCATCAGCTGGGCCGAGATGTCCATGTTTACTTGGCAGTTCCCAGCGCCAAAGCGGACTGGCTGATCCAGGAAACCGGAGGGAAGGAGGTCACCGACTACAATATTTACCATCCCGGAGGAGCCCATATCGGGGGTACACTTATGACCAAAAGCGATTCGGCCAACTGCATCGATGTGTTTATGCAACTCTTAAAGGACCTCGATTTTTCAAAGGTGAACGAGGTAGGCGAGGGTGTCGTTTTTCAATTAGTGTTTGGCCAGCGCAGCCGCGGCGGATGGACTGGCAACGTGCGTGTTTTAGTCTCGGCGCCTACACCGTATCAAGCCCGCGAGATTCTTTCCGATCTCGAGCAGGAACTTTCCGGCTGCCGTTGGACGGAAGAGAAAGGTGATGACTTCATAAGAGCGGTGACTTACCGCAAGTTTGATCCGGGAAAGGGGATGGCCTGGAAGCTTTCCTAGCATCCCTTTAAAATTGAAAGTGGAGCGGCAGGACGAGCACTCACTCTAACAACAAATAGTTACTGAGGTCACCCCTGCCGCTCCGTTTGAAATTTGATATGGTGGTGCGGCACAATGTCAGCCTTAAAGACTTAACCAATTTTAAAATCGGCGGGCCCGCCGATTATCTTTGCGAAGTTAAGAACATTGACGATATAAAAAATGCGCTTCAGTTGGCTCGAGACAACAAGGCGCCGTTTTTTGTTTTGGCCGGCGGGACAAATGTTCTCATAAGTGATGCTGGCTTCCCGGGCGTAGTAATAAAGCCGGAGTTCGATTTTATAAATAGAGAAAACAATAAAGTTACGGTTGGGTCGGGAACCGCGGTTAGCAAATTGTTAAATTTTTGTTCCAAAGAAGGACTGTCCGGTTTGGAGTGGGCCGGCGGCTTGCCGGGGACGATTGGAGGCGCAATCCGCGG
>DAIDBC010000027.1 GCA_027310265.1 Candidatus Colwelliibacteriota bacterium | reverse complement strand
CGTTAAAGGTCGAAAAAGTGATTCCACCCGTATGGATGAGACAACAGTAGAAAAGAAAAGCGCTATGCCAAAGTGGGTCCAGATTGCCCTGTTGGCTGCTGGGATAGTTCTAATAGCAATAGGCCTATTTAAGATTTTCGGCGGCGGATCCGGCAGTTCGACTTTCCTTGATAAGTTCAACGAACTACAATCCCCGACCGTGGCGATAAGGGATGATCTGACCAGCGTGGGCAGTTTGCTGAGCGGCATTGGCGCAAAGGAGGCCAAAAAAGATTATGCTGGGATAATTTCCGACCTCCAAACCGCCCTTACTAAACTGGATGACGTATCGGCCAAAGTCGCCTCGACTTCTTCGGTGTTGGCTGATTTCCAGAAGCTGCTTGATACATCGTCCGACCAGAACATAAAGTCTGCCGGCGCGCGTTTCGTCGATGCGACTAAACTGAGAGATGCGGCTGCGCTGAAGATGGTGAACGATGCCAAGGACTTGGTGAATCAGGCTATAACTTATTACACCGAGGTATCCAAAAACCAAAAGATAACCATCGATGTAAACAAGTTCACCGCAGCGGCGAGCACTTTCTCGACCAACTCGCAGAGCATGACGTCGATCGGTGCGCAATACGACGCGGCGGCAAACGATTTTGCCAAAGCGGCCGGATTTGCGATCGAGAAAAAGTAGAGACGCGACGACTCTTAAAAATCCCCGGACAATTTCCGGGGATTTTTATTCGTCGGCCCTTATCTGCAACTTGCGCGCCATACCGCGATGTACCTTAGGCAGGCGGACGGTAAGAACCCCGTTTTTACCGAAGTAAACTTTTGCTTTGTCGGGATCTACCTCCTCTGGTAGGATAATCGATCTCGAAAATCTGCCCCAGAAGCATTCTTGATAGAGGTAATCGCTTTCCTCGATTTTCTCCTCGCGCTTGCGTTCGCCGCGGATGGTTACGGATTCACTGGTTGCCTCCACGTCGATATCGTCCTTGTGAATTCCGGCGATCGGCGCCTGCACCACAATTTCGGTGGGCGTCTGGTAAACGTCAACGGTAAGCTGACCTTCGCCCGCTTCCTCGAGCGAGTTTTCAAATTTGTCTTTCTCCGCCATCGGTTTGCTTAATTATATCAAAATCGTGGAAGAGGAAGAAAGAAGCGAATAGCACCAATGCTACCGAATAAATCTGGTACTGCGGGAAGTAGTACGCCAGATAGTTGAAAGCGGTGTGGATGGCCGTGGCTACGACTAAACCCTCCGGCAGCCTACCCTTGGCGAGATAGAAACCGGTGAAGCCGGAAGCGACAGCGTGTAGGAACGTGGCTCCAATCGAGCGCATAACCGCGGTTTGTAAGATCAAGGTCGAGTTTGCCGAGAAGAGGAACAGCACGTTTTCCAGGGCCGCGAAACCCATCGCGGCGGTAATGAGGTAAATCATATCATCCAGCGGTGCCTCCGGCTTCCGTTTGTTTTTGAATGCAATGTAGGCGCCGAAGAATTTAACAGTTTCTTCCACGAAGGCGAAAATCAAAAACCCCGAAATTGAGTTTGCTTCATATCCCCAGATTGGGAATAGTTTAAGTTGTAATAATAACTGGATGCCGGCGGCGACGACTGCGGCAACCGTCCCGGCGACGAACACTCTGGCTATTATCTTCGGCGGCTCGGGATGCCGGCGGCTCTCCAGGAGGAAAAAGAACAGCCAAAATATGGCTGGGAAAACGCCAAGCGCAAATAAGACAAGCGGTGAGCTTAGGTTTACCATTTTTCGACCATCAGTATCGTTCCGGGCCTGAATTCCTGCCAAACGGTTTCGGTCACAAACGGCATAAATGGGTGCAGTAGCTTGAGTGAATCAAGGAATAATTTTTCTAGTAAAGCATCCGAGGTCAATTTCTCCTGTTCACTTCCATCGCGCAGCACTTTTTTCTCCGCCTCCACTATTTTGTCGGCTAGGGTATGCCAGATGTAGTGATAAATTTTTTCTCCGGCGAGGTGAAAATCAAACGACTCAATATATGCTGTCACTTCCTTTTTTAGCGCTGCGAGTTCTTGGATTTCTCGGCGATTGTTGATATCGACCCTCGCCGGATCTGCAGACTCTGGTTTATTCATACTAATGAACCTTGCGATATTCCAGATTTTAGTAGAGAAGTTGCGGTATCCTTTCACGCGCTGTTCGTCAAACTTGATGTCGTTGCCCGGCGCGGCGCCAATAATCAAGGCCATCCGTAAGGCATCCGCCCCGTAAGTGTCGGCGAGGACCAGTGGGTCGATGCCATTCCCCAGCGACTTACTAAACTTCCGACCCTTGGAGTCGCGCACGATACCGTGAATGAGTACCGTCCTGAACGGAATCTCGTTTAGGAGCACGCCACTTGTAAGAATCATCCGCGCGACCCACAAGAAAAGTATCTCGTACCCCGGGGCCATTAGCGAATTGGGGAAGTAGGTTGTTAGGTCTTTAGTTTCTTTCGGCCAGCCGAGCGTGCTGAATGGCCAGAGCGCTGAAGAAAACCATGTGTCCAGTGTGTCCGGATCCTGTTCCCACCCCTCACCCGTAGGAGCCTCTATCCCGGCATAGATTTCTTCGCCTTTATACCAGACTGGAATGCGGTGACCGAACCATATCTGCCGTGAGATACACCAGTCGCGCAGATTATCAATCCAGTGAAAATAAATTTTTTCGAACCGCTCTGGGGTTATACGTACTTTGCCGCTTGCAACCGCCTCGCGCATCAGCTCTTTAAGTGTTGTTTTTTTGAAGAAGCCGCTCCGGAAAGGCTTATTTACCGCCACAAACCACTGTTTCATTATCTGCGGTTCGATGATGTTGCCACCCCGGCTGTTGGTTGCCACGCGGTGCGTGTAGTTGTTTTCCGTTTTGACCAACAAGCCCTTTTTCTGCAGTTTCTCCGCCACCACAGAGCGGGCATTCTTGATGTGCTGCCCGGCAAACTCGCCGGCTATAGGTAGAAGTCTGCCGTTAAGGTCAATTGTCTGCTCCATGGTGAGGTTATGACGCATGGCAATTTCAAAGTCGGTCATATCGTGCCAAGGTGTGATGGTCATAACGCCGGTTCCGAACTCCATATCTATCACCGGATCCTTGATTACCGTCGCTGTAACCGGCCCGTTTATCCATTCAAGTTGCAGTTTTTCGCCGTCTTTGTATTTCTTGTATCGTTCGTCGTCCGGATGCATGACTACATATTTGTCGCCGAACTTTGTTTCCGGCCGAGCAGTTGCGATGGTGAAGGGTCCGTACTTTAGGTAGTAGAAGGGGATTTTCTCTTCCAACCACTCCACCTCATCATCGGAGACCGTGGTTTGCATTTTGGGATCCCAGTTTACGATCCGGTCGCCGCGGTAAATTAATCCGAGATCGTACATCTTTTTAAACGCGGTACGTACGCCAAAGTTGCGCTGTTCATCTAATGTGTACGCTTCGCGGCTCCAATCAAGCGAGCTGCCTAGCCTTTTTACCTGGCGGACTATGGTGTCGTGGCTCGCTTTTGCGAATTCGTTCACGCGCCGCAGGAATGCCTCGCGGCCGAGGTCGTGTCTCGATTTACCCTCATTTTTCAAAATTTCTTTTTCTACCTTGGATTGCGTAGCTATCGCGGCGTGGTCGGTGCCAGGGATCCAGAGCGTGCGTTTGCCCTGCATACGGGCGTAGCGAACCACAATGTCTTGTAACGTATCTTCAAAAGCGTGCCCGATGTGCAAAGTTCCCGTAACATTGGGCGGCGGGAGGACCATAGAAAAAATCTCCGCATTCTTCGGCGTTACACCTTTTTCAACGCATACATCCGGGTTAAAAAACCCTGACTTTTCCCAGGTTTCGTATACTTTCTCTTCCGTCTCTTTTGGGTCGTATTTTGAGGAAAATTCCTGCATTAGCGAATAAAATAATTATACTGTAGCCACGGTAATCTACATATTCAGATTTGCCTGCGCCGCCGGGCGGTATTTCTTGCCCTGGGTAAATTTTATGTAGGCCGCGGTTGCGATCATCGCCGCATTATCGTTGCAGAATTCGCGTTTCGGGAAATAAACTTTAACTTTCTTACCAAGTTCTTTTTTGAATCGCCTGCGCAACTCGCCGTTAATTGAGACCCCTCCAGAGATAAAAAGCGTTTTGGCGCCGGTTTCCTCGATTGCCCGCGCAGTCTTTCTGATCAATACATCTAGCGCCGCTTCTTGGAACGACGCGGCGATGTCCGCCTTAGTTTTTACATTTTTATCCGCGCCCGGGTGAGTGACAACGTAATAGCGCACTGCGGTCTTCAGGCCCGAAAAACTGAAGTCGTAATTTTTGTGGTAAATCATAGGTCGTGGGAAATCGATCGCCCGCTTGTCTCCGTGTTTAGCCAATTTTTCTATTTCCGGCCCGCCGGGATAGGGGAGATTTAGAAGCCGCGCAACTTTGTCGTAGGCTTCACCGACCGCATCGTCTCTTGTTTCACCTATTTTCTTCCAATTATAGAGATCGGGCATTTTCAAAAGAATCGTGTGTCCTCCGGAGACAATCAACGCGACTGCCGGGAAGTTTGGTTTAGATCCGCCAGATAGCAGGAAGCTGTAAAGGTGTCCCTCCAAGTGGTTCGCTCCCACGAGCGGCTTTTTTAATTTCTTTGCCAACCCTTCTGCGAAAGTTATACCGGCCCACAGGGCAGGTTCGAGGCCGGGGCCCACCGTTACGGCGATTAAATCAATTTTTGTCCAAAGTTTTTTCTCGTTCGCCGGAGCGCCGAATATCTTGCGGTAAAGTATCGGCAGGTTCTTTTCGTGTTCGCGCTTGGCAAGGTTGGGTACCACGCCGCCGAACGGCGCGTGGATTTTTATCTGTGAAGCAACTATGGATTTCTTGATCGCAAAAGTCGGGAAATCGCCACGGTCCCCCCTAGCCTCAAGGAGTGCAATGCTAGTCTCGTCACAACTTGTTTCTATCGCAAGTATCTTCACGGTTTGTTTAAGTTAGTAGCCCTAAGGGGAATCGAACCCCTATTTACGCCGTGAAAGGGCGCCGTCCTAGCCATTAGACGATAGGGCCGCGGTTGAAATCGCCCTCATTCTACGCGTTTATAACTTGGTTGTATAGCCTTGTCTGGACCTCGACGGCCTCTAGACTATATTATGAATACCAGCGCATATCAGTTAAGAAAGGTCGCAATCAAACTGTTATCATGTACGCAAACGTATTTCCGATTTTTACAATCTACAGTGCTCAAGCAATTTTTATTCTACGGGTCGTCCTAGGAGTGTTGTTTATCGTCCACGGCTGGCCTAAGATAAAAAATCTTAAAGAGACACAAGCGAACTTCGGCGCGATGGGTTTCAAACCCGGCATCCTTTGGGGGACAGTCGCGGCCGTCCTGGAATTCTTCGGCGGGCTGGCGATAGTTTTGGGCATTTTGACCCAGGGCGTCGCCCTTTTCATCGCCGCGGAAATGTTGGTCACCACTTTCTGGAAGATCAGAAAGGGTCAGGGCTTCGTCGGAGGCTATGAACTGGATTTAGTCCTCTTTGCTGCCGCTCTCGCGCTTGCGAGCCTGGGCGCCGGGGCATATGCCTTGGATTTCTTGATCTAGTTTTTGTCGGCTTCAACAATAATGACACCGCAATATCCCGGGTCGGCCCCGAACAGGCTCTATCGGGTTTTGGAAATCATGCCCGGCGTTCTGGCCTGGGGCACCCTTATCCTTATGGTCGTGCTCTCGCGTTACCTCCCTGTCGCGGTGGCGGTTTTTATCATCCTCTTCGACACCTACTGGTTCTTCAAATCCATCTATATGTCGCTCCATCTCCGTTCAACTTTCCGTAGGATGAAGGAAGTGGTCAAAGAAAATTGGCTTGTAAAATTGAAAGAGCTGGGCGAGTGGGAGGATATGCATCACTTGATTATCCTGCCGATGTATAAGGAATCGCACGCTGTCGTGCGAGAAACTTTCGAGGCGCTCACCCGCGCGAATTATCCGCTGAATAAATTTATCGTTGTCCTCGCGCTCGAGGAAAGGGCCGGCGACGTTGCGCAGGAAGTGGGGGAAAGTATCAAAAAAGAGTTCGGTAAAAGTTTCGGCAGCTTCCTCGTCACTGTGCATCCCGACGGTATTCCCGGCGAGTTGGCCGGCAAGGGGGCGAACTCCGCCTGGGCCGGGCATGAGGCAAAGAAACTTATCGATTCGCTGAAAATCCCTTATGAAAAGATAATCGTATCCACGTTTGACGTAGATACACAGATCTACGCCGATTATTTCGCCCGCTTGACCTATGTATACCTGACCTCGCCCAACCGCGAGCGCTCCAGCTACCAGCCGGTGCCGCTTTTCACCAACAATATATATGAAACGACTTTCTTCGCGCGGGTGGTTTCCTTCTCCTCCACTTTTTGGCACATGATGAACCAGTCCCGGCCGGAGCGGCTTACCACTTTTTCGTCACACTCTATGCCCTTTAAAGCGCTGGTCGAAATCGGTTTCTGGGCGACGGACCATGTCTCCGAAGATTCGCTTATCTTTTGGCAATGTTTTATGCATTACGACGGCGACTGGCGGGTCGTGCCGCTTTACTTCCCGGTTTCGATGGACTCCAACGTCGCCCCGACTTTCTCGCAGACGGTAGCGAATGTTTATAAGCAGAATCGCCGCTGGGGCTGGGGGGTTGAGAACGTCCCGTATATGCTCTACGGGTTCATCGTGAATCCGCGTATCGCTTTGAAGAAAAAATTCTATTGGGGGTTCAACGTGGTTGAAAGTTTTCACTCTTGGGCCACCAACGCTCTTATAATTTTCGCCTTGGGGTGGCTGCCGGTCGCCCTTGGCGGCGAGGCTTTCACCGCGACTCTTCTTGCTCACCGCCTGCCGGAGATAACGCGCTGGATTATGTGGCTCGCGATGTTCGGCATTATCACTTCCGCCACCGTCTCGGCCGCGCTCCTTCCGCCGAAACCGGCTTGGTTCAAAAAGCGGCACTACATTATGTATTTTGCCCAGTGGCTCTTGATGCCGGTTACGCTTATTATCTTCGGTGCGATCCCCGGCCTTGAGTCGCAAACCAGATTGTTGTTAGGCGGCAAATTCAGGCTGGGTTTTTGGGTGACCCCGAAAGACCGTAAGGGCAAGGGAGCTAATGTGGCCGCATTCACACCTCTGAAATCTTAAAAGTTGT
>DAIDBC010000021.1 GCA_027310265.1 Candidatus Colwelliibacteriota bacterium | reverse complement strand
ATTGTATGGAGCTGAGCAGTGAGTTTACGTTTTTCCAAAATCTCCTTCTCAATATTCTGAAACGTCGCGCCGTTTTCAAAAAATTTGAGAGTAAGATGAAAAGCACGTACCTCACCGAGCACAACGATGTGATGGCGTTATTTTGGTACGGCTATATAGTTTCGCAGTTAAGCGATTGCCGAAAATTTTTTGACCGTGACAACAACTCCCACAGTTTCCAGTTTGTCGTCCGACACCTAAAGGACGACAGTTTAAGAAAAAAACACATCGAACTATTTGAAACTTGGAAGAATGGAAAACTGGAAACTGTTCTAAATAAAAATCTGCTCCACGCCGATATGCGGTTTGAAGAAATAGATACGAAAGTTTCAGTACAAGTTTTAAACTCGTTTATTGACGAGCTAGAAAAATACATCGAGCAGATGATTGATGATTTGGCAAAAAATTATTCAATCGGCGCTCTAAACTATGATAGTTTTTTGCTAGAAAGAAAGCGCGAGGTTGATATATTCTTTGAGGAGGTTAGAAAAGTAAATTGATTTGTATCTCGCCACTTTTCTCTGATAAAATTATGTGGTGAGATTCCTTATTGGTAGCCGACGGATTTTTTCGTCGAAATGTCAGAAGCGAGGGCGGTCCAGTTTTTCTCAAAGAAATTTCGCGCAAAGTTTAGAATAGCCACTAAAATACAAAAGCACCCCCGCCTAGGCGGGGGTGCTTTTAACTAGTCTTCCAATATCAGCGGTTACGCGCCGCCGGATGCAGAATGCCTCACGCAGTTCTTCTTGTGTGTGAAGGCTTCGTAGATCGCCGCGAGTCCAATTAAAACATAGACGACCGTGGCAATCGCACCACCTAAGTAACGTATCAACTCGTAGTTAAAGGCGTACAAGAGCCAGTCTACTCCGCCGATAACCAAAAGCACGAAGGAAATTTGGTGCAACAGTTTCATCTGTTGGTCAAAATTTATTACCGACCTTTGAAAAAGGAACTGCCCACTGCAAATATCATACCATATTGGGCGCCACCGCGCGTTCACATAGCCCTAAGAGTCGCGGTAATCGGAAAATGATCGGACCCATCCACATAAACCACGCGCGATTCGAGCACGTCAAAGCCGTTTACCCAGACGTAGTCCAAACGCTGCCTCACAGTACGACCAAGATTGTGCCATATTTCACCGAAGGGCATACGCCTTTTTAATGGGTCGGCTGCGGAGAGTTGCCAAGTGCGCGAGGTATCCGGAAGCACGCTTACAAAACCGCCGCCTAACAACCGCTTGATGTGTTCGCGCTGCAACCTCGAAACCGCGAGTGTCCCGAAAGTGTTCAAATCACCGCAGACCATTTCGTAATCCGCCGTTGGCTGGCGCTTTAAGTATTCGACAAAGAAACGCATCTGGTTTAAACGGTGTTCGAATCCCCCTTGGAAATCCAAGTGGATGTTACTTACTCTCATCAGCTTCGCCCCGGCGCGAAACGTGGCGATGAGCGCCCTACGCTCGATGATGCCATGGTGGATCGCAAACGGTTTTTTGTTCAGATGTATCCTCCTCTTCGTGGGCAGCGGCACCCTTTCAAATTCCGGATAATCGCCGAAATCACATTTCTTCCAAAAAATGGCCAACCCTAAATCGAAATGCCCCGACTCCAAGAAATATTCTGCGGCCCATTCCTCGCCAAGCGCGCTCTCGATCTCCGAGCCGATGAACCGCCGTCCGGGGATGCGGCGCAACTCCTGTAAACAAATAACGTTACCCCCTGCAGCGGCGAGGCCCAACACGTTAGCCACAATCGTTTTGTGGTTCTTGCCCTTGCAGATGTTGTAAGTAGATATTTTTACGATGTCCGGCATAACCCTAGTCTGAGAGCAATTAAAAATCGCCGTGCCAGCGACCCATATACTATTATATACTACGATCATGGAGCTTGGAGCGTTAACAAAGTCTTTCGGCGGGGAAATCGCAACCGATAACTCCTCGCTCGACACTTTCAGCCACGATTATTCCATCTTCGAGGTGCGCCCGCAGGCGGTGGTATTTCCCAAAAACACTGCGGACGTGGAAAAACTGGTAAGGTTCGCCTCCGAAAACAAAAAAGCCGGCGAGGGCGTATCGCTTACCGGCCGCTCGGCCGGCACCGATATGTCCGGCGGGCCGCTTAGCGAGTCGGTGGTCGTCGAGTTCACTAAGCACTTCAACCATATAAGGGAAATCGGGGGCGATTACGTCGTGGTTGAACCCGGAGTCTATTTCCGCGACCTTGAAAAGGAATTGAATAAAAGGGGTTTACTTTACCCCGCATATCCGGCCTCGAAAGACCTTTGCGCCGTGGGCGGGATGATTAACAACAATTCCGGCGGCGAGAAAACACTGCAGTACGGCAAGACAGAAGACTACGTTCTGGGCCTTTATGTTGTCCTTGCCGACGGCAGAGAACACTATCTCGAGCCACTCTCCGGAGAAAAACTAAAAGCGAAACTAAATGAAAAGAGTTTTGAGGGCGACATCTACCGCAAACTCTACAAACTGATTGAGACCAACTACGAAACGATAAAGGCGGCCAAGCCACAGGTCTCCAAAAACTCCGCCGGTTACGCCCTGTGGAACGTTTGTCCGCCTGCCGGCGAGGCGGGGGACAAAAAAACTTTCGATATCACCAAACTGATCGTCGGTTCGCAGGGCACGCTGGGACTTCTAACGGCAGTAAAACTCCGTCTGGTAAAAGCTAAAAAATATAATCGGCTCCTAGTCATATTCTCAAAAACTTTAGAACCGATCCCAGCGTTGGTGGAAAAACTACTCACTTTCGGACCAGAGAGTATCGAGTCTTACGATGACAAAACATTGAAACTGGCCGTTAAATTCCTGCCGGCGATGCTTAAACTAATGAAAGGTAGCATCATAAAACTTATGTTCCAGTTTGTGCCGGAAGCGATGATGCTCCTCCGCGGGGGATTGCCGAAAATAGTTTTACTTGTCTCGGTCGCCTCCGACGACGAAAGCGAACTTACCGAGAAGATGAAACGAATCGAAGCGGCTGCAAAGAAATCTCCGGTGCAAGTACGCTTGGTAAAAAGTGAGGCGGAAGCGGAAAAGTACTGGACCATCCGCCGACAAAGTTTCAACCTGCTGCACAGCCACGTTAAGGGCATGGACGCTGCCGCTTTCGTGGACGATATCATCGTGAAACCTGAATATATGCCGGAGTTTCTGCCGCAGGTAAACGCGATAATGGACCGCTACAAAGACAAGCTTTTGTACACCATCGCCGGCCACCCGGGCAACGGCAATTTTCACATCATCCCCCTAGCAGACCTCAAGGATAAAGAAACGCGGGAGATAATCCCTAAAGTGACCGAAGAAATTTACCGTCTGGTTTTCAAGTACCACGGATCAATAACCGCCGAGCACAACGACGGCTTGATCCGCACGCCATATCTGAAAGAGATGTACGGCGACAAAGTCATCGCCTTGTTTGAAGAGACAAAGAAAATCTTCGATCCGCTGGGGATCTTTAATCCCGGTAAAAAAGTGGGTGGGAGTCTAGAATATTCCCTAGCCCACATCAAGAACCCTTCGGTGTAGTTTAGCCCTTATATTCGTCGGCTTCGTCAGCCGCTGCATCGGCTTTGGTCGGGTGAATCGTGCCGGGTTTATGTTGTGGCGGGGAGTAAAGCGTGTACAACTTCATCTTTTTGTCCGACGAGGTATTGATGATGTTATGTTCTGTTCCCGCCGGAACGACCACGACATAGCCGTCCCTTAACTCGCTCTCTTCGCCATTCAAAACAGCTTTACCCTCCCCGGATTCAATCCTTAAAAACTGATCGACTTTGTGAATCTCTACGCCAATTTCTTCTTTCGGCAGCAAACTCATCACCACTAGCTGGCTGTTCTTCGCCGTGAACAAGACCTTACGGAAGTTTTCGTTCTCGAGTGTGTTTTTTTCGATGTTGGTGATATATCCCGCCATTTTATTTAAGTTATTCTTCCGACGCTTCAATTATAGCATGCGTTGCAGTCGTTCCGTCGCGCGTCTTTTCTCGACGCTCTCTAGTTTGGTCCTATCAACCGCCCTTTTCAAAACTGCGATGGTCTCGTCGTAAGTTGTACGATCCACCGGATAAGGCGTGGCGTCCTTGCCGCCGTGGGCGAAGCTGTAGCGGGCCGGATCCTCATAAGATGGCTCTGCGCCGTAAATCACCTCGCCCACTAAAGCCAGTGCCCGAACCGTTTTTGGCCCCACCCCCTCGATTGCCACCAGTTTTTCATAACTCTCCGGCTTCTCATCCGTCACCTTGGTTAAAATTTTCTCCAAGTACTTGCTCGCCGCGAAATCTTCACTAACAACTGGGTGAGATTTGAATTCAATTGTTTCCAGGTTTAGCAGGGTAAGTTGGCCGGCCGAAGTACCCAGGGTCGCCGTTTGTGACAGTTGTGAGAAATATTTGCGCAATAACTTTATGTCTTTGATGAGCGGCGCGTATCCGCTCCCGACAAGTTCGGTTGATATCTCCCGGCTACTCACGCTTTTCTTGGAGGTTAAGTCCAACATCCGCGGGACTCGGACGCTTGAAGAAATTCCGGAGTGTGGTTCACAGACTAAGTCGTTTACCTTCTCCGAAAACCAATGGTAGCGGCGGGCGGAGGCTTTGGCGGCATTCATTCCTTGTTGGACTACCGCCCAAGCGCCTCCGCCGGATGGCGGATTGGAGAAGAAAAAACTGTGATGATAGATTTGAAAACCGTCCTGCACTAAGGCGCTATCCACCTTCGCACTCATCCGCGAATTGTAGATGAGGTTCTTGGTCTTCGCTTCCGGGAGGGATAGTCGCTCGCCCCAGCGTCCGATTTCTTCCGGCGTCTTTCGCGAGGTTTTGCCCTTGCCGCCGCAGATGAATATCCCCAAATCGCGCTCCATCCCGCGGATCGATTCTTTTAGTGCAGCGGTGAGGATAGTAGTGAGTCCGGAGGCGTTCCAATCAAAAGCCAAGACTGTGCCCAGTGACTGGAACCAAACCGGGTCAGCGATGCGACGCACAAACTCATCCGGACCGTATTCCTCGACCAGAACCATAGTCATCTCCCGACCGAGTTTGACCATGCGTTCAAACAGCCACTTGGGGCAGCGGCCCTCGTCCAGCCCGAATGTGGCTATGCCGCGATGGATCATCGGCAATATTATACCTCCGTCCAAACCGGGGTTGCGCGGCTGGTCGGCCTACGATACTATTTCGGTGTAACATCGAACGGTTTGTACTGAACAACGAAATAGGAGCGAAGGAGCTGCGTGTTTTGGACGACGCCGGGGGCAACCTCGGCGTTATGTCGCGCGACGAAGCGGTAAAGATTGCCAAAAACAAGGGGTTGGATTTGGTTTTGGTCGCGCCGCAAGCTAATCCCCCGGTTGCGCGCATCGTCAACTTCGATAAGTTTCGCTACGAAAAAGGAAAGGAACTAAAAAAACAGCGCGCGAGCAACAGGCCGCAGGAGATGAAGCAAATTCAGGTAAGCGTACGCGAGGCGATGAACGATATGGTACGCAAAGCCAAAAAAATCGACGAGTTTATGTCCGACGGACACAAGATTGAAATACAACTCACGTTGCGCGGCAGGGAGAAGTCGATGCGTGATTTCGCGGAGGCGAAGTTGCGCGAATTTATGAAACTTATAACTACGCCCTACAAAGTAACCCAAGACGTTCAGAAGGGCGGACGCGGGCTTTTAATCCAAATTGATAGGGATGGTAAGGGCTCGACAAAATAGGTGCCCTTACGGTAATATCTTCACCGCATTAAACGATGACCAAGAAAGTAGTTTCCAATCGCTTCCGCGTGACCAAAAGTGGTAAGATTCTGCGCCGACCGATGGGTTTGGGGCATTCCCGCGCGAACAAACGCGGCAAGTCAATCCGAGAAAAGAGGCTGAAAACCGGCCTGGTCCCAACTGACGCGAAAAAAATCGCCAAAAAGTATTTGTAAAACATGCCAAGAGTAAAACGCGGTAAGATTGCAACCAAAAAACGGGCTAAAATCCTTAAATACACCAAGGGGTTCCGCTGGGGACGCAAATCCAAGGAACGCGCGGCCAAGGAAGCACTGTTACACGCCTGGTCGCACGCTTTCCGCGGGCGCAAGGAAGAAAAACGCACAGCTCGCTATGGCTGGAATGTTAAGATCAACGCCGCCGCACGCGAAAACGGCCTACCCTACCGTGAGTTGATTCACATACTCAAAACTAAGAACGTGAAACTTGATCGAAAAATCTTGGCCGACTTGGCCGAGAATGAACCGGCTACGTTTAAGAAGTTGGTGACTCTTGTGCTGGAGAAGTGACGGTCGGAGCGCGCCTTTTTAGTGAAATAATATTGTAGGCGCGGCGCAACACCGCCTCGTTTTCACGATAAGGCGATAGGATATGCCGTGCGTCACGGTATCTGAACCATCCGAAGCCTTCATGCTCTTCGGATATTTTAATTTGCCGTTCTTTAGTCTCGGCAAGGTAAAAAATCACTATTTTGACAACACGGTTTTTACCCTTGAAGAAAGTGTAGCGTTCGTAGGCGCGGAAACCGCGGCGGAAAACCAAATCTTTCTGCTGCAGACCGGTTTCTTCGCAGGTTTCCCTCACCGCCGCCTTAAAACTACTCTCGCGCACCTCGGGCGAATCCTCACCTTCGGCTTTGATTAGTTCCAGGTGTCCTTTGGGGAAATTCCAGTATCGTCCGCCGTGATAGAGTAGTAAAAACTTCGGCCCCTCTCTGGTGCGGCGGTAAACGACTATTCCGGCTGATATTTCGCGGTGTATGTTCGGCGTCATTTTATTGTTTCATCATTTTTTTCATTCTTTCGAGCGGCCAGGCGTTTACAACATCGCTTTTCTTGGCCCAACCGCGCCGCGCCTGCGCGATCCCGTATTTCAAAAGCGGAAAATGCCCTACCGCGTGGGCATCGGAGTCAATCGCCAACTTTACACCGGCATCCACCGCTTTCCTTATATATTCGTCTTTCAAATCCAGCCGGTCGGGGTAGGCATCGACTTCCAGGATTGTTCCGGTTCCCTTTGCCGCCTTGATTATTTGATCCATATCCAAATCGCACGGCTCACGGCGATCGATCAAGCGCGCGGTAGGGTGGAAGATTATATCGACGTGCTTGTTACTTATCGCCCGAATGAGCCGTTCGGTCTGAACCTTGCGCGGTAAGTCAAAATAGGAGTGAATCGCGGCGCCAACCACGTCCAGTTTTGATAGTGCGCTGTCCGGCAGATCAAGCGTCCCATCCTTCAAAATATCGCACTCCGTTCCTTTTAGGACCGTGATCTTGCCTTTCAATTTCTTGTTTACCCGGTCTATCTCCACCCCCTGTTTTGCGAGCCTGGCCGGGTCAAGGCCGTGAGCCATCGCGAGGCGCTTGCTGTGGTCGGTAATCGCGATGTAATTCAAGCCGAGGCGGGCAGCCGCTACAGCTAATTCTTCGATCGAGTTCGAACCGTCGGTCCAGTCCGACTGAACCTGCAAATCCCCTTTCAAGTCATCATAACCGACGACCCGCGGCAGTTTACCGGCTTTAGCTAAATTGAGTTCGCCGGTATCCTCACGCATCTCCGGCGGCACGTATTCCAAACCGAGTTTATCGTAGATTTCTTCCTCACTGCGACCGGCGACGGAAACCCATTCACCTTTGCTGCGGCCCCTTTTGTAGAGACCGTATTCGTTCAATTTCCAGCCGCGCTCCTGGGCCATCCCGCGCATCGCCACATTATGCGCCTTAGAGCCGGTGAAATACGCCAGTGCTGCTCCATACGACTCTGCCGACACCACCCTTAAATCCACGTCCAAACCGTTTTTCAGACGAACCGACGACTTTGTGCCGCCGCGGGCGATCACCTGCGCTACCTCCGGTTGGGATACGAATACCTCCATAATCTCTTTTGGTTTAGTCGAGATGACCAGTATATCCAAATCGCCTACGGTTTCCTTCCGGCGCCGGAGAGAACCGGCAATCTCGACCCGGGAAACGTGCGGAGTCCCGGCAAGGCGGGTTCTCATTGTCTCGGCAAGCTGCGACACGTCGCCTAAGAGGAACCTGCCTGAGTGGCGGTGATAAGCCTCCACGCTTTTTAAAATTTTTTTCTCGGACTTAGCCCCAAACCGCGGCAGTTTTTTGACTTTGCCGCTTTTAACCGCCTTTTCCAGTCCGGCCAAGTCCTTCACCCCCAATTTCTTATACAAAGTCTGGATGGTCTTTGGTCCCAGCCCTTCAATTTTTGAAAGCTCGGAAAGATTAATCGGGTATTTTTTCTTAAGCTGCTCGTAATATTTAAGTCGTCCGGTTTTTAAAAGTTCTTCAATTTTCTCGGCGATTGATACCCCCACCCCGGGGATATCCTCCAGCGCCTTCAACCCGCCGCGTTCATAAACATGCGATGCTTCTTCTTCGGATCCGGCGATTGCCTCCGCTGCCCGTTCGTAGGCCCGCGGTTTAAACGCCACGCTTTCCATTTCGAGAAACTCGCCAATCTCGGAAAGAATTCGGGCGATTTCGATGTTCCTCATCCCTCGGTCGCAAAAGTTATGTTTTCGCCCTTAATGACCGCGTTAACTCTGGCGCCGCGGTCGAGCGCGGAAGAGAGAATCATCTCTGAAAGCGGCCCGCGCAGCTTCTCGGAGATGACCTCGCGGAGCGGACGCGCCCCGAAGACCGGGTCGTAACCCCATTCCGCAAGTTTTATGACCACGTCGTCGGGTATTTCCAGTTCTATCCCTTTTTCGGTCTTTAAGGTGTCTACCAACTCGGCGATTTGGTAGCGGGCAATTTGCACTATGTCCTCGCGGCTCAAGTTTCTAAACACAACCACCGTCATGCGGTTCAGAAGTTCTGGGCGGAAAACGTCGGTTAGCTTGTCCTTGAACACGTCGCTTACGTCATCCATGCTTTTCCCGCTCTCAAGTTCGCTCTTGATGAAATCGGAGTGGGCGTTTGAAGTCGCGATAATAACCGTGTTCTGAAAATCCACCGTACGGCCAAGATTATCGGTGAGGCGGCCATCGTCAAACACCTGTAGAAACAGGTTTAAAATGTCCGGATAAGCTTTTTCGAATTCATCCAACAGGATCAGGCTGTACGGACGCTCCAGCACGGCATCGGTAAGCGCGCCGGAAATGGCGCCGTCCGGCGAGCCGATGAACCTTGCAACGCTCCCGCGGTCCTGATATTCCGACATATCGAAGCGCACCATCGCCTGTTCCGAACCGAACTGTATCTTCGACAATATTTTGGAAAGCTCGGTTTTGCCGACTCCGGTCGGCCCCACAAAGAGGAATGAACCAATCGGACCGCCCTTGCGGGTAAGGCCGCTCCGGTATTCTCTCAGGGCCCGCGAGACGGCTTTAACCGCCGTTTCCTGATCCACAAAACGCTCGTGAATAGTTTCCTCAAGATGCAAAAGTTGTTCGCGCTCCACGGTTCCGGCTCGATGCAGGGGGATCCTGGCTCGCCGTTCGGCTACCGCCTCAATTTCCTCGCCGGTGACCGATTTACCGCCCATCCGGCTCACCTCAGACAGCGCCTCTTTCAAAAGATCATCGGCTGATGAAGGTAAAAGCTTGTCGCGGAAGTAACGCTTGGCGAACTGCACTGCCGCCCTTATCGCGCTGTAATTTATTTCCAGTTTGTAAACACGCTCTAAAAGCATGCTATCGTAAACCAAAATACGTTCCGCCTCGTCCTCACTTACTTCCTCAACCGGAACTACCTGAAAGGCTGAAGAGAACACACTGTCGGTCTCAATTAGTTGTTTGTACTCCTTGGGATAACTCGAGCCGATGGTCGGAAAATCATTCGAGACCACTAATGGCAAAAGGGTGTTCGCGGCCGACAACTCTTTGGACGGAGCGGTCCGTGAAAGATTGTGGATGTCCGGAATATAAAGGATGATATTGCCGGCGCGGATGATCTCGTCAAATACCGACTTGATCCGGCGCTGTAACTCGCCCTGATCGGCACCGGCAACAAGACTGTTGATGTCGAGCGCGACTAAGCGTTTGTCGAAAAGCGGTGATGGAACTTTGTCTCGCGCGATCATATAAGCCAGATGGCTTATTACCGCTTCCTTGCCCGCGCCGGCCTCGCCAACCAAGAGCACATTCGGCTTGTTCGGCCGCGAGAGGATGTTCACCATTCGTTCGTACTCCGTCCCGTGGCCGATGAGGAACCCGATCTTCTCCGCCCTGGCCATATCGGTCAAATCCATACCGAAGTTGTCCAAAACGGGGGTCGGCCTGGCCGTCCAGGCGCGGTTCATAAAGCGGTGGCGAATGCCGTATGACTCCCCGGCAAATCCGCCCAAACTCGACGGCAGGCGGCTGAAACGCGAATAAGATCTGAAACGACTGAAGATAAGAGCTTTTTCGAGGTCGCCCGGGGTTATTTGGAATAAATCGAAAAGCTTCGTTACTTCCATATCGCCGGCGGCGCCAAGCGCGGCGAAAAGATCGGCCGCGCTTATTTCCCGGGCTTGTCCTGATTTGGCCTGGGCAAGCGCGGTTACCGCAAGTTTCTCGACTTTACTGCGCAGCTCGTCTTCGCCGACATGCGTAGCCATACTCCGCTCCAGGTATTCAGAAAGTTTGGAGCTGAATTCTTTTACCGGAACGTCTAGACGGCGCAGCGCTTCCTTTACGTCGCGACGCTCCACTAAATCCTTGCCCAAATGAAAATAGGGGTGTCCGCCGAACATCCTCGCGCGGTCGAACGACGCTAAGAGCAGATTCATTGCCTGCGGGTTCAAATATTCTGCAACATTCACGCCGCCTTCCTCCGGCATCGCGGATAGATTCTTGTCCGCGCGGCGAAAACTGCGCAACCGATCGAGAAGATAGAGCATAAAAAGTGCGCCGAGCGATTCCATCCAAGTCCGACCAGATACCAGGAGGAATCCCGTACCGGCGACGAATACCGCTACAAAAATTCCAGATATCACATTCACCGCCGTCCGCGCGAGGGGGGCCATATTGAGCCGGGGATCTTTAAAATATACGTTAAGCGGTTCCATAAGTCTTAAATGCAAAATAGACAAGAACCAACGGTGCGGCTGCCCAAACCACGTAGGCGCCCGCGAATACAATCCAAAGCACGGCGTAGAAAAGCGCCCCAACTATCGCCCGCAGGGCGCGGAAGAAAAATCCAAGAGTGTAGCCAATCACCGAACGATCTTGATAGAGCGGCCGGAACATATAACGCAGCGTAACTTTCAGCGCAAACGTCCGATCTAAACTCTCAAAAGCGCTGATGGCAGCGTGCATAAACACCTTGAACCCGCCCACGTACCAATCACTGAGAAAACCAATAAGACGCACAACAAAGCGCGTGATAAGATATGAGCATACGCCGATAAGCCCCAATCTGGCTTCAGCCATAGCTCAATTATAACACCGATGCGGCGACAGATGAGAGATGAATAAAACGGAACTTTTGGAGAAACTTACGGCGGAGATTGCGGCCGACGAGACCCTGCCGCTCCGTGAGGCAAATCTGGTTTTCGGCGAAGGCAATTCGGATGCCGAAGTTATGTTCATCGGCGAAGCTCCGGGATACTACGAAAATTTGCAGGGTCGACCGTTCGTCGGCCGCGCCGGCAAACTGCTTGATTCACTGCTTGAAAGCGTGGGCTGGAAACGCGGCGACGTTTACATCACCAACATCGTCAAACGACGACCGCCAGAGAACCGCGACCCGCTACCCGAAGAAGTGACAGCTTACTATCCTTATCTGGAACGCCAGATTGAAATTATCAACCCGAGATTGATTGTTCCCCTCGGCCGTTTTTCGATGAACCTATTCCTGCCGGACACAAAAATATCCCGCGACCAAGGCAAAATATTTAGGAAAGGTAAGCGGATTATCGTCCCACTTTACCACCCCGCAGCAGCGCTCCGATCGACTGCGGTTCAAAACGATCTAAAAAACGCATTCGAGAAGTTGCCGGCAATCAAGAAAAACTTGTCCGAACTACTGTCCAAAGAGCCCGAGCACACCGACTTAACTTCAGAGGTAAAAAGTGAGATAAAATCAAAACAATCCAAGCTATTTTAAGCCACCCCGCGCAATACTTCTAGGTCGTGTCGTTTCAACTCGGCAAGCCCCTTAAAGTCGTGGTTCTTCAGGATAAAGTGCGCCAGCTCCACCCCGCCGATAAAATGCGGGATTAAAACATAGTCTGCTCCAATTTCGTAGAGTTTGTGCCCTTCCCGTTCGTTGTCGGCCGTAAGGATAACTTTGGTTTTGGGATTGGAACGCCGCGCAGCTTCGAGAATCGCAACGTTGTCTCGAAAATCCGGAGCGGTTGAGATGATCGCGCGGGCATTTTTGAATCCTGCCGCCTCGCGAATATCGGCGTCGGTAATGTCTCCGTAAACCGCGGCTTTACCGCGACTCTTTAGCAGCCTCACGACCGTAGGGTCGAAATCGACGATAAGCGTTTTCTCGCCCGCGGCCTCAAGCGCGGTCAAAATTGTACCACCCATCCGATGCGCGCCGATAAGAACTACGTGCCCGGCGAACTTCTCCTGCGGCAGTTCTTCTTCTGCTCTCGTCCTGTGCCGCTCGAATAATTTAAGGAACGGCTTTAATGAACGATAAACCGTGTCGCCGTAAGTGATGAGGTACGAAGAAATAAATATCGTTATCACCCCGACTAGGGTGACAAGTGATGCTTCGCCGGAGGTGATGTGCCCCAAACGGTAACCTAGGGCGATTAGAACCAAGCTGAACTCTGAAATCTGCGCTACAGTAATGCTTGCCAGAAACGAGGTTCTCGCACGGTATCCCAGCACGCTCATAATCAGAAGCACAACCAACGGATTGCCGACCAAGACGAACAAGGTAAAAAGGACCAGCGGCGTAACCATTATTGCCCCGGCACTGAAAATCAGTTTGGCGCCCAGGCCGAAGAAAAAGAGCATCACAAAGAAATCCCTAAGCGGACGTAAACGGCTGGAGATTTGAAAATGCTCCGAAGAGTTGGCGAGCGTGAGTCCGGCAATCAAACCGCCCACTTCGATGGATAATCCTACGAGCGGCGAAGCGGCCAGCGCCGAGACGCCGAGGGCCCAGGCGATGCTGAAAAGGTACAGTAGCTCCTGGGAATGGCCCAGCCAATCCAACAACTTTGGCAGATAGCGGGAAGCAAAAAGCATCACCGCCCCGAAGATAACGCCCCTCACTAAGCTGATTGGAACCGTAAACCAAGTTGGGCCACCCGATCCGGAAAGCGCGAGGAGTATAAACATCGCCACGAAATCCTGGATAAGCAGAA
Source organism: Candidatus Colwelliibacteriota bacterium (assembly GCA_027310265.1). Classification (GTDB taxonomy): domain Bacteria; phylum Patescibacteriota; class Minisyncoccia; order UBA6257; family Colwellbacteraceae; genus DAIDBC01. The sequence continues at coordinate 14,273 of DAIDBC010000021.1, read as the reverse complement.
CGCCGACCACAATCCGACCGTAAAGACTTTTCAAATCCTTTTTCTCCGACAAGAGTTTTATGACAATAATCGTTGAAGAAAAAGTCAGAGCGGCGGCGACGTAGAAAGAGGCGGTGTTTCCAAATCCCAGCGCACGGCTTAGAGCGAAGCCCAATCCGGAAGTGATGAGCACCTGCCCTACGCCAACGATCACGGCGTGGCGTCCCACATGGCGCAGATCGCGCAAATCCATATCCAATCCCACCAAAAAAAGCAGGAAGGCTATACCCAGGGAAGACAAACTGTCGATCACATCTATATTAAAGCGCGCGATACCGCCGAAGGCGCCCACCGCAAGACCAGCAGCGATAAAGCCCAAAAGCGTAGGTTGTTTTAAAACGCGTGCGATGATGCCACAGGCCGCGGCCAAAATCACCGCGATGACTAATCCAGTGAAAAGCGTCATTAGGTTTAATAATATCAGAACCGCGGTTGATTTATCAGCCAATAAGTCCGATGATTATGTAGAAACAATATGTTCGCAGGGCTGCGCTCGCTTTTAACCGGAAAAAATATAACGATCGGGTTATTGGCTGTAGCCGTAGCCGGATTTCTGATTTACCGCTCTGTTTACTCTGATAAGAACACACAGGGCTTGGTGACTGTCGTCCGCGGGGACATAAAAGAGGAAGTTATCGTAACCGGGAATGTTGAGCCGGCGAGCGACATCAAGCTTGCCTTCGAAAAGGGTGGCCGGGTAACGCAGATAAACGCTGACGTCGGCAATAAGGTACAGGTTGGAGAAGCGCTGGTTGTGCTTGATTCGAGCGAACTTTCCGCGCAGCTGGCCCAGGCGCAGGCAAACATCGACACCCAACAGGCCAAGCTCGACTCTTTAAAACTGGGCAAGGCCCAACAAGATCTCGCCAATGATTACGCCGGAGTTATAAACACCCTAAATGACTCGTATTCCAAGGCAGATGACGCGGTGCGCAATCAAGTTGATCAATTTATCAACAATCCCTATTCATACCTGTCGCAGACTCAGACCGCCCTCCAAAATGATCGCACCAAAATAGGAACGGCGTTGTCTACCTGGCGTGGCGAACTAAACGCCTTGTCTGACTCCTCCGCAAACGACGCGCTGGACCAGGCGCTAAAAAACGGGCAGGCGCGCCTGCAGATTGTGATGACGTTTTTGAACGAGGTAATGGACGCGGTGATCAACTCGACCACGCCGTCAGCCACATACAAAACCGCAATAACTACTGCCCGAACCGAAGTTGCTCTTGCTCTTACCAATCTGAACACTTTGGCCAACACCATCTCGGCGCAGAAACTGGCAGTAGCGCAGAATCCCCAGGATATAAGTTCGCAGCAGGCCGTGCTCACTCAAGCACAGGCGAATGTCGCACTGATCCAGGCGCAACTTGCTAAAACAGTTCTGCGCTCACCGATCAACGGCACGGTTACGGCGCAGAACGCAAACGTCGGCGAGATTGCCGCTGCAAACATCACCATAGTCTCGGTAATTTCAGGCGACCGACTCCAAATTGAGGCCAACGTAGCCGAAGTCGACATCGCGAAAATAAAAGTGGGCGATCCGGCGGAGTTCACGCTCGATGCCTACGGCAACAACATTGTTTTCGAGGCGAGTGTGATAAGCATCGACCCGGCGCAGACAATCGTCGAAGGCGTTGCTACCTACAAAACAAAATTGAAGCTCGCGAAAACAGATGACCGCATCAAGCCCGGCATGACGGCCAACCTGACCATTCTGACCAACGAACACCAAAACGTACTCGTGATCCCGCAGCGTTCATCTTTCGCCAGAAACGGCAAAATATTCGTCCTCTTGTTCGACGGTAAAAATACGGTCGAGCGGCAAGTTCAGACCGGCCTTAGAGGTTCCGACGGCAACGTGGAGGTTACGCAGGGCTTGAACGAGGGGAATGAAATCGTGGCGATTCCGTCAACTCAATAAGGTCCACACCAATGCCTTTGATCTCGGTTAAAAATCTGGAGAAGATTTACGCCGACGATGGGATATCCACCCCGGCCCTGCGCGGGGTCTCTTTCGACATAGAAAAGGGTGGTTTCATCGCCATTATGGGCCCGTCTGGGTCGGGTAAATCAACCCTACTGCATATTTTGGGCTTCCTCGACCGTCAGACCGGCGGCACTTACCTCTTCGACGGCAAGGCCATTGACGACTACAACGATCTGGGGTTGGCGCACGTGCGGAACAAAAAGATGGGTTTTGTTTTTCAGACGTTCAACCTACTTGCCCGTTCTTCGGTGCTTGATAATGTTAAGCTGCCACTTCTCTATTCCGACGTGCCGGAGTCGCAGTGGGATGGGTTGGCGCTAAAATCGATCGAATCGGTCGGCTTGTCTAACCGCTTGGCTCACGATCCTTCCCAGCTCTCCGGAGGCGAAAGACAACGGGTGGCAATCGCGCGTGCCCTGGTACTCGACCCGGAAGTTCTCTTCGCCGACGAGCCGACCGGAAACTTGGACTCTAAATCGGGCCAGTTGGTGATGGAGACGATACAGCGCCTAAACGAAGAACATCATCACACCATTATCCTGATCACCCACGAAACTTACACCGCTGAACACGCCGAACGCATCTTACGCATCCACGACGGCAGGATAGAAAGCGATACCGCGGTAAAGCGCCGCCGCAACGGCAATATCTTCGTTAAATGATCATTAAGTACGTCGTTAAAACTTCGCTATCCGGCTTACGCGCACACAAGTCCCGCTCGCTCTTAACTATCCTGGGAATAGTAATCGGCATAGCCGCGATAATCCTGGTTATGTCTCTGGGACAGGGAGCGCAGAGTTTAATCTTGAGCCAAATCCAAGCGATCGGCCCGCGCACCATTGTTGTCATCCCCGGCAGACAACCCACCGGCTTAACCAATATTCTATCTACTTTCACTGACTCGCTGAAAGATCGCGATCTTGCTGCGCTTGAGAATAAAAATAATGTTCCTCACCTTGACACTATTATGCCGGTGCTTTTCGGCGGCGAGACGGCTTCGTTCGGCAATAACGCTTACCGCCCAACCGTTTTCGGCGTGACCAGTCTCTTCGCCAAAATCTACAACGTTTATCCGTCGGTCGGACGGTTGTTCAACGACGACGAAGTAAAAAGTTACTCCAGCGTGGCCATTATCGGATCGAAAGTGAAGAAACAGTTGTTCGGCAATGACGACGCCATCGGCCAAAAAATAAGAATTAAAAACCAGAGTTTCAGGGTTATCGGCGTTTTCTCCAACAGTGGTCAGTCATCGTTCCTCAACTTCGATGAAGCGGCAATTATTCCTTATACCACCGCCCAGCAATACGTCTTCGGTATAAAGTATTTCCACCGACTAGTCGTCGAGGCCGACAGCGAGGCCGACGTACCTCAAACTGTCGAGGATATAAAAATAACTCTGCGCAATTTACACAACATAACCGATCCTTCAAAAGACGATTTCTTTGTTGAGACCCAAGCTCAGGCGATGGCGATAGCGGGAACGGTGACTAGTGTTTTCACGCTCTTTGTCGCCGCGGTCGCTGCAATTTCCCTTCTGGTCGGCGGAATCGGGATTATGAATATCATGCTCGTGTCGGTCACGGAGCGCACGAAGGAAATCGGCCTGCGCAAGGCATTGGGCGCAACCGAGCGCGATATCCTTGCACAATTTCTACTTGAGGCGACAATCTTAACCGCAACCGGAGGAATCGGGGGCATCCTGCTGGGATCTTCGCTCTCGTTTATAACCGCTCTTATATTAAGCAAGATTCTGGGTTTGGGCTGGCTCTACAGCTTTCCGGTCGCCGGTGCGATTTGGGGGCTTGCTGTCGCCGCCTCGGTCGGACTGGTGTTCGGTATTTATCCGGCGCTGCACGCCGCACGACTAAACCCGGTTGACGCGCTAAGATACGAGTAAATGAAGCTCAATATCAAGCTTAGTTTTAATTTGAAAGATTTTAAAATAAGCCGGTTGATCAGGTTTTTTGTGATCGCCGATCTGCTTTTCTGGGGCGGCTGGGGATTTATCACTCCCGTTTTCGCCCTGTTCGTGGTCCAGCGCATCGCCGGCGCGACGATACTAACCGTTGGCATCGCCTCGACCATCTACTGGATAACCAAGGCTATTTTCCAAATGCCGGTGGCACTATACCTTGATAGACACGACGGCGAACGTGACGATTTCCACGCCTTGGTCTCCGGATTAATCCTGGCCGGATTTGCGGCGATATCTTTCGTGTTGGTCAAAACGACCGCTGAATTGTATTTCGTTGTATTTCTACAGGCGTTATCCTTTGGTTTGTACACCCCCTCCTGGTCGGCAATTTTTTCGCGACATTTGGACAAGAAGAACTATGCTTTCGACTGGTCACTGGACTCAACCGCGGTCGGCATAGTCTTGGGTATAACTGCAACGATCGGTTCCGTGATTGCCGCCGTATTCGGATTTAACGCCATCTTTGTCTCCGCAAGCATACTATCTTTCTCCAGCGCAATCTTGCTTCTATTCGTGCCGGATCTGATACTTCCGGTTGCCAAAGAAGAAGGGCCGATCTTGGATCACGGCCCCGGGAATATCGGTAAATAGTGGTTCCTGTCGTAATTTTTGTGCTCCCGACAGGAATCGAACCTGTATCTTCTCCTTCGGAGGGAGATGTCCTATCCATTGCACAACGGGAGCGATAGGCTCTTATGGTCGTACCTATCCTAGATTATTTTCAGGACTTCATAAAGCGCGCCGGCGAGGAAAAGAAAAATTATGGCATAGCTCCACCACGGGCGACGATTACTTGCCTTCTGCCACATTAAAACCACCATTGTGCCTTCGAGTGTGAGGAAGATTCCCCCAACTATCCCGACCAGTATCGCGAAATTGCTTAGTCCCAAAAGATAAAGCGAGAGTGGAATGAAGGCGACGACTAGTTTAGCCAGCGTACCGTCAAAACCTACGTCGTAGGCAAAGATACCGGTACTCTCGCGGGAAAGCGCCACGCTTGATTCCCAAAGAGACAAAATACCAAGATAACCAACCACAACTGTAATGTATCCCGGCAAGTAAGCTAAACCCGATACGGCGTCAACCGACACTCTGTTGGATAATAAGACCACGCCGATAACAAAAAGAATATACACCGCAACGGGGATCAGGGTACCCAAGGTAATCGCGCGCCGCACTCCGGCACGATCGATACCATTTTCTGCGGCATAATCCATAACCACCGAGACGGCCGAGCGGCCATACATCGAAAAGAGTACGGCGCCATAAGGTAAAAGGATAAATGCCGGGTTAAACCACGGAATTGCAGCGGCGGGGCGCAGGATTCCCACCACAAATATTCCCAGAGCAATGATGACCACCGCCAAAACCGCTACCGACTCCAAAATCGCCATCTTGCTTACCCTCATGAGAAGCGGCAAGACGGCGGCGGCCCAAAAAATAAGCGTGGCCTGGAGCGGGGTAAGCGCGGGGAAAATGAGTCTCAAAAAACTCGAGGAAAGGGCGAGGAAAATCGTAAAAACAAGCAATAATCCTAAGCCGGTCGTAAGAGCGGCGGTTATCCACCCCGGCAAACCGAGGTAGATTTTAGCGTACCCTAAGAGGCGATGATCCCCCGGCGTCTCGCGCACTACCTCGCTGTACAAGAAATGCGCCGTGATGAGTACCGGGGCAAATAAAATCAGATAAAAAACGCCGGTCGCAAATCCGGCTTTATTAAAAAGGTACGGCAAAGAGAACATCCCCGCCCCCATAATAGAGGCGGAGAGAATCGTTGCCGGCACTACGAGTTCTTTAAGCCTCTTCGAAAACTTGATCACCTTCGCGCACCCGATCTTTCACTTTGATCCCGACCTCCTGACCTTTCTTGGCTGCGGTGATAGCCTTGTGGTCGTACTGCATCTCAGAAACCTTCTGAGCAAAGTCGGTTGTGGCCCCCTTAAAACGCACTGTCGCGCCCGCGGGGACTTCCTTGGAGAATTTCACGATGGCTACGTTAATCCCGCCGAAGTAGTGGGTGACTTGGCCGATGGGTTTTGGCTCCTGATTTTTAGCCATTGTCTATTTTAATTTCGACCTTTGGGTTTGCGATGAATTTATTTAATGCCGTCGCGACTCTCTTCAATTTTAATTATAGCGATGAGTTTGTCCAAAAGCGTTTTTGGATCTTTCTCGTGCACTATTTTGTCTTTCATTTCTTCGGCGCGGTGGGATTTCATGATTATTTCTTTCAACAACTCATCCGTGCCCCACGCTCCTTCTAAAATACCGATTGGTTTCTTGTCCTCAAATGCAATCGTAAACTCGTTTATCGTCCCCATCCTGCCGCAACCGACTACCACCGCGTCGGCGGAACGAGTAAGAAGCAAGTTTCTGCCGGAGTAGCCGTTGCCGGTATAAATTATCAAATCGTGGTGATCAATCGGTAACTCATAATCTCTAATGTGCTCCAATTTTGATGAGGCCGGCGAAACACCGACCACAATACCGCCCTCCTCCTTGGCCCCTTTTGCCGCCCAGTAAGGGAACCCGGTGGTTGCGCCATCAACCAGCGCCGCACCGTGGCGGGCGATTTCGCGGCCCAATTCCTCCGCCGTTTCGAAAGCTTCTTTGCCGCAGTGACTTGTTTCCGCCGCTCCGGAAACGCAGATTTTATATTTCGGATAATTGTTGGTAGGCGCCATACGCTTCGATTATATCACAACCTCTTCGCCGACCGTCGGCGCTTCGGTTTCGACCGCTAACTCGTCGCGTACCTTGGTCGCGAAAGCTTCGCTCGGTCCTTTATCCCCGTGCACCATAAACACTTTTTTCAACCTATCGCGCGCCGGGGCAAGCCATTCCAAGAGTCGCGACTGGTCGGCGTGGGCCGAGTAGCCGCTGATTTTCACAACTTTTGAACGGACCGCGACCGTCTCGCCGAATATCTTCACCTCTTTGGCTCCATCCAAAATCTGCCGCCCCAAAGTTCCGGAGGCTTGATAACCGACAAACAAAATTGTGTTTTCAGAATCGGGCAGATATTGCGCCTCATGGCGCAGGATGCGCCCGCCGTTCGACATACCCGATCCGGCGAAGATTATTTTAGGCGCCGAGGCCGCGCTTATTCCCTTCGACTCTTCCGGGGTCAGTGTAAGGCGCACGCCCAGGAAATTGAACATCTTACGACCCTCCTTGCCCATAAATTTCCGCGCCTCCGGATTCAGATAGTCGGGATATTTTTCATAGACCTCGGTCAAGTGTATGGCGAGCGGACTGTCGATGAAAATCTGCAGTCCGGGCACGCGACCCTGGTCAACTAGTTCGTTTACTTCGTATAAAATTTCTTGCATCCGCTCCATGGCGAAGACCGGGATCATCAAGACGCCCTTTACGCGGGCGGTGTCTTCGATTACATCCTCCAAAATCTCGCGGCGGTGCGAAAAGTCCTCATGCGCCCGGTCACCGTAAGACGACTCAATTAAACAGCAGTCTGTGTCCGGAGGGATAGACTTGCCCTCGTGAATCAGCGGCGGATTGTGGTTTCCCAGGTCGCCGGACACAACCAATTTCTTGCTCTCGGCTTCAATAACCACGCTTGCCGATCCCAAAATATGGCCGGCGTTCTGTAGCGTTACCCTAAACGGGCCTACCGTAACTTGCTCGTCGTAACCCAGCCCCTTCCATTGTCGCACAAGGACGTCAATATCCGGTGCGGCATAGAGCGGCGGCATGCCGTGGCGTTCCGCTTCTTTCCTTAAAATATCTTCAGAGTCCAGCAGCAACTCGCGGGCGAAGTCGCGCGTCGGGGCGGTTGAGTAAATCGGCCCGGCATAACCGGATTTAACCAGCCGAGGCAGCATTCCGGTATGATCGATGTGCGCATGGGTTATGAAAACCGCCTTGATCGATTTGGGGTCGTACGGCAACGGCTCGAAATTGAGGCGTTCGCAGTAGCTCTCGCCCTGAAAAATACCGCAATCAACCAAGATGCGTTCCCCCGCTGATTCGATTAAGAAACTTGAACCGGTAACCATGCCCGCCGCGCCCAAAAATTTTAGTTTCATCGTTTAAGTTCTTTAATGATTTCTTCGACGATTTTTTTATCCGACCACGGAATTCTTTTGCCGCGCGCGACTCGGATGTATGGTTCACTGCCCTTGCCGGTTATGATAACCGCATCGCCATCGGCAGCGCTTTTCACCGCTTCTTTAATCGCTTCTCGGCGATCGATAATTTTTGACGCATCGCGGCCAGGCGCAACGCCCGAAAATATTTCCGAGATTATTCCGGCGGAGTCTTCGTCAAACGGGTCTTCATTGGTAATGATAATTTTGTCGCAATACTCCGAAGCTATTCGGCCGAATTCGGGACGTTTCCACTTATCTCTTCCGCCGCCGGCAGCCCCCAACACACAGATTAGCTTCTGCGGTTTAACGTCGCAACGGAGGGTCTGATAAACGGTTTTCAACGACCCCGGGGTGTGCGCGTAATCCACAACTACTGCAAACGGTTTTTTCACCACAAACTCCAGTCTGCCCGGCACGCCCCCGAAAGTCCTAAAAGTTTCCCTTCTTATCATTTCCGGGATTCCAATAGCCCCCAAAACCGCGTCGGCGGCCGCGACGTTTTCACGGTTGAAATCCCCTAAAAGTGCGGGGGAAAGATCGTATCCGGCGATATCTTTTTTCGAATAACTGGCTGCTTTACCCCCAGAAGCTTCCATAAAATACTCGGCATTCTCGTCGTCCTTGTTCACAAAAAAGTATTTCTTCGACTTTGCCGAAAACCTAGCGACGTCGCGAAAGAAAGTCAGTTTAGCCTCGCGGTATTTCTCGAAATTGCCGTGGGATTCGATGTGCTCGGGATGCAGGTTGGTCAAAACCGCAGCATTGAAATCGATAAAACGGTGGCGGTACTGCCTGGCCCCCTCGGAAGTAACTTCGATGAGCGCGTACCCGCACCCGGCTTTCACCGCTTTCCGGAGAAAACTTTGGAGAAAAAATCTCCCGGGCATGGTATTGCCGGAGCTGTTCACTCGCGATTGGTCGTCAATTTTAATGCGTACGGACGACGAGAGCGCCGTCCTACTCCCGACAGCAACGAGCGCGGCGTTAATCAACTCAACTACGGTGGACTTGCCCTTGGTGCCGGTGACGCCGATCACAAAAAGCTTCCTCGCGGGATGGCGATAAATCACTGCACCCGCCCACGCCAGTATGAAGTGGTAGATTCGTTTTAGCGAATTGATCGCGCGGCGCATCAGCCCTTCATTTTCTTTAGTGCGTCACGAAGCCTTGCCCCTACATCCTTTATCGCCGAGTCAATTTTGGCGACCGCGGACTTAGCCTGATTCGCGGAATAGCCGAGACTGCGCAGCGCTTCATAAACATCGTCGTCACTTTCAAAACTGGTCGTTCCCCCGCCTTTCGATATAAGTTTCATCCGGTCTTTTAATTCCAGCACGATCCGCTCGGCGGTTTTGCGCCCGATGCCGGCGGCGCGGTCCAGAATATCGGCATTGCCCTGGGCAATCGCTGCAATCAGTTCTTCGACCGGCGCGACCGCAAGGATGGCTATCGCCGAGCGAGGCCCCACTCCCGAAACAGAAAGCAGCGCCTCAAAACAAGCCAACTCTTCGTTGTCTACAAACCCGTAAAGTTCCAGGGCGTCTTCCTTCACGTGCAAATGAGTCGATAGCACCACTGGTTCGCCCAAGGCGGGCAACTTTTCCTGCGCCCGCAGCGAAACAAACACCTTAAATCCTATGCCACCCACTTCCACCACGGCGAAATTGCGCTCTTTACCCCTCAAAACCCCCGCGATAATGCGAATCATCGTTGACAGTATAAGAGTTTTTACCCTATCGTGAAAGTGATGCTTACACCCGAAAAAATATCAGAATTAAAAACGAAGTTGCTCGAAGAAAAAGCGCGGCTGGAACACGAGATAAAAGACCTAAGCGCGGCTGACTTCGGCGACGACACCGACCACGGCGAAGAGGAAGCTGAGGAGGATGAGCAAATCGCAAATAACCTCGGAGTGGCAACTGATTTCGCGGAACGTATCAATGACATCGATTCTGCCCTCCGGAAAATCGCGGACGGCAAGTATGGAAAGTGTGAACACTGCGGCAAAGACATCGAACCAGAACTGCTTGAAATTAATCCGGAGTCGCGGCTGTGTAAAAACTGCAAGCGCTGATGCCGCCCCATCTCGCCCGAGTCCGAGCCGCGGAACTGGACGGTATCGAAGCGAGACTGATCGACGTGGAGGTTGACTTGAATGTCGGCCTCCACGCTTTTAATATCATCGGCTTGGCCGATAAGGCGCTAAACGAAGCGCGTGAACGGGTGGGTTCTGCCCTCAAAAACAGCGGCGTAAAACCACCGACCAAAGACAACCGTAAAATAACCGTCAATCTTGCGCCGGCGGATGTTAAGAAAACCGGCTCGCAATACGATCTCGCGATTGCCGTCGCCTATCTTCTCGCTACCGGCCAGATCAAACATTTCAATACTGACGACAAATTATTTCTGGGTGAGTTGGGTTTAGATGGCGGACTGCGACCAGTCGCCGGCAGTTTGAATTTTGCGATGCTGGCCAAACAGCATGAACTAAAAGAGATCTTTTTACCTCCAGCGAATGCGCGGGAAGCCAAAATCATCTTCGGCGCGCGACTTATCCCAGTCCCCACCCTCCGGACGCTTTTGGACCATCTATCAGAAGAAACATTGATAACGCCCGAGGAGTTCAGTGAACCCAAGCCGCTGCAAACGGAGGGTATTGATATTTCCGAAATCCGCGGTCAAGAGGGAGCCAAACGCGCGCTTACGGTCGCCGCAGCCGGCGGCCACAACATTCTAATGAGCGGTCCGCCCGGCTCCGGCAAATCGATGCTGGCACAAGCACTGGTATCGCTCCTACCCCCGCCGTCCACCGAAGAAATAATAGATGCTTCCCGCATCTGGAGCGCGGCTGGTCTGCTAGACGGCTCGTATCTTGCGACTCGTCCGTTCCGCGCACCGCACCACACCGCTTCTTTGGCGGCGATTGTGGGCGGCGGACAAAATCCCCGCCCCGGAGAGATAAGCCTCGCCCACCGCGGCGTGCTTTTCTTGGACGAGCTACCCGAGTTCCACCGCGATCTTTTGGAGGCCCTGCGCCAGCCGCTCGAATCCGGCAGAGTAAACATCGCACGGGCTAAGACCAGCATCACGCTGCCGGCGCGATTCACCCTCGTTTCGGCAATGAACCCTTGCCCCTGCGGCTACTGGGGCGACCCGGAAAAAGAATGTCGCTGCAGCGCATATGAAGTTTTCCGCTACCAAAAGAAGATCTCTGGGCCGCTCCTAGACCGGATAGATATCCACATTAATGTTCCGCGGATGAAGATCGACGAACTGCGCCGCCCGGCTGATAGTCGCAGCACGAACGAGTTAAAAGCGCGAATTAGTCGCGCCCGCACCTTACAGATAAATCGTTTCCGCGAAGCGGGCCTCGATATTCTAGTAAACGCCGAAATGAGTTCAAAAGACTGCGAGCGCTTTGCCGCGCTTGCCCCCGCAGCCGACAAGTTCCTTAAGGATGTTTTCGACCGCTCGCTTCTCTCTGCCCGCGGCTACTACCGCATTTTGAAAACTGCCCGCACTATTGCAGACCTGGAAGAATCACCGCGGACGGAAGTCGGCCATCTCGCCGAAGCGTTTCAGTTGCGCGTACGGGAAGAGTGAACACAATATCAGTAACCCGGGCCGGCGCTTGCCGCCACCGCACTCTCTTCAATGAGGTGCGGGTTGGTGTTGTCGTAAGCACCGCCAAGGGCGGGGAACTGTCCACTCGTCCCGGCTACTGCGCCGGATTCAATGGTCGGATATGCACCAGAGGTCGCGGATGTAGTGGTCGGGAAACTGTCGCCCAAATAACGCAACAACATTCCCGCGACAATCATCAACCCCACGACAAAAACGACCGGTGTGACCGGCGCGTCTTTTAGCCGCAAAGCTTTTTGTACTATTGTACTAATACTCTAATGGTAGAGCGTACTCCGCGGAAAAATCAAGTGAGCTTGAGTCCGGCCCAGCGCGAGGCAGTAGAACACGGCGAAGGGCCGCTTTTGGTTGGAGCTGGGGCCGGCAGCGGCAAGACCCGTACGCTTACCCAACGGATCATCCACCTTATAAGGAAAGGTGTAAGACCGGACCACATCCTCGCAATAACTTTCACAAATAAGGCGGCCGATGAAATAAAACGCCGGATCTATGCCGAGTTGCCGCCCCATCTTACCAAGTCGCTCCCATTTCTAGGAACTTTTCACTCTTTTGGTGCAAGGATTTTGAGAGAAGAGGGTAAGACGCTCAGTCGTACGCCCAGCTTTACCATCTTCGACAATAACGATTCGCTGCAGTTACTCAAAAGAGTGCTGAAAAAACTGGATATGAATGCGACGCGCCACCCGCCGGCGAAAGTCGCAAAGAAAATTGGGCGGATCAAGACCGAGTGCGCCAACCCAGCCGACTTGGAAGAAGAGGATAGAATTATTTTTGCGGCTTACGAAAACAGTTTAAGACAGCAGAACGCCTTTGACTTCGACGACCTGATCGAAAAACCGGTGCGTTTATTCGGGTCCGACGCCGCCACCCTCGAAAAACATCGGTCGCGCTACTCCTACGTTTTGGTGGACGAATTCCAAGACGTAAACCGGGCTGAATATCTGTTGGTTAAACTGCTCTCCGGCAAGCATCGCAACCTGAATGTCGTGGGCGACGATAATCAGTCCATCTATGGTTTTCGCGGCGCCGACTTCAGAAATTTTTTGGATTTTGAGAAAGATTGGCCGGAGACAAAAGTAATTAACTTGGGCGAAAATTACCGCTCCTCGGGCGCGATCGTCCGGGCATCCTATGGCGTGATTAAAAATAATAAGTTCCAACGCCCAAAGGAACTGTGGACGCCGAATGAAGAAGGTGCGCCGATAAGAGTCGTCGCTGCCGAAACCCCCGAAGATGAAGCGGAGTTGGTTGTAAAGGAGTTGTCGAAATATTTGTACATCGGCGGAACGAACGCCATAGCCGGATCGGCCATCCTCTACCGCACCAATGCCCAGTCGAGGGCACTTGAATCAGCGCTCTCGCTCGCCGGCATCTCTTACGACATTTACGGCGGCCTAAAATTCTACGAACGCAAGGAAGTGAAAGACATAGTTTCCGCCGTGCGCTACGGCACGAATCCCTCCGACGAGGTAAGTCTAGATAGGTTGAAAAAATCTTTCCGCAAAGCCACCGCGGAAGAATTGGCGAGTAAACTTCCCCTACTCGGTAAAGAACTGGCTTTGATGGAACTTATTGGTTTTTTCATCAAAACCACAGATTACCAGCACTATCTCGCCGAAAAATTCGAAAACACGGAAGAGCGACTGGAAAACGTGCGCGAACTCCTGAATTTCGCCGGCACTTTCGAGAGTGCCGCAGAGTTCCTGGAACGCATTACACTGTTACAAGACACCGACCGGCCACAACGGGGCGTACCGGGTAAGGGAATAAAACTGATGACGATCCATCTAGCCAAGGGTTTGGAGTTCGACCGCGTCTTCTTAGTCGGCGCCGCGGAGGGGCTGCTGCCGCACCAGCGTTCGCTGAAAAGTTTAGAAGAGGTTGAAGAGGAACGACGACTGATGTATGTAGCGATGACGAGGGCGAAAAAAGAATTGGTGATTAGTTTCTATGGCTTGGCCTCCAGGTTCCTCTACGAGATACCGCCGGAGCTGATTCTATTAAAACAATCGGACGACGAAGACGAGGTATATATCTGATGGGAAGAAAACTCGGTCAACATTTTTTGAAGGACGAAAGCGCACTGCGAAAGATTGCCGCTGCTCTGGAAATCGGGCCGCGTGATACGGTGATTGAGATAGGACCGGGCCACGGCGAACTTACCAAATATCTACTCGAGGCCAAGCCCGCTGCGGTAACCACGATTGAGCGCGACTCGCGACTCGCCGCCAACCTGCGAAATAATTTTCCCGGCAAAAAACTGGAAGTGGTCGAGGGCGATGCGCTAGAAATTCTTCCCAATATCGCTAGGCCCCATACCCTAAACCACAAACCTTACAAAGTAGTCGGCAATATCCCCTACTACATTACAGGCTATCTATTAAGGATACTCGGCGAACTCAACCCCAAACCGAAATTGATTGTGCTTACCGTTCAAAAAGAAGTGGCGGAACGCGTCTGCGCCGCTCCGCCGAAGATGAACCTCTTGGCTGCAAGCGTACAGTTCTGGGCTAAACCT
>DAIDBC010000015.1 GCA_027310265.1 Candidatus Colwelliibacteriota bacterium | reverse complement strand
ATGGTCAGCCCGCTCTGGTTTCGACCTTTACGGACTGACCCGCTGCTTTATTGCAGCAGAATCTAATGTAGAGGCTACAATAAATCGCCTATTTTGTCAAGGAGTCGAACTGCGTCATCAACCCCTTGTATTCCTCATTTAAGACGTTTACGGCCGAGGCATCGGCATTCATGTCGGTTATAAGGCTGTTTATTTTCGCCTGCGCCGATGCGCTCGTCGGCGAACTTGATATGCCGTCATACCGCCCCCGTAATACATCCAAGAGTTGATAGGTGAGGCCGTTATAATCCACTAATTTCTGGACAATCTGATATTCTTTACCGATCGCCTGGATTCCGACTTGGGCTGCGTCTTGCGGCCGCACTTGCGAAAGCGCTTGGGTCATTAATCCGAGTTGCTGCGACAAAACTTCTGCGCGATCGCGCAGCTCACTGTTGCGTCCCACTTCGACCAACACAAGATTCAGGGCTTCTTCATATTTACCGGCTTTGTCCGCGCCGCTGATTTTTGCAAGGTTGGTTACAGAATCGCCGGCCATGCTGGCTATTCCCTCCGCGGTCTGGGCCGCTCCCGCGCGGGCGTCGGAAAACTGTTTTGGCACAACCGGTTTCTCGCCTAAAAACGTCGAGGCATACAAAATGCCTCCGACTACGAAGATTCCTAAACTGACGATAACGATCGCTTTCCACCTAGCAAAACCGTTTTGTGACATCTAAACGGTTATACCGCACTTCTTTACAATACTCAATCGCACCGCTTAAAATAATTACGCCGCTCTAAGCGGGCATCGTATAGTGGCTATTATGCGACCTTGCCAAGGTCGAGACGGCAGTTCGATTCTGCTTGCCCGCTCCACGGAATTTAATTTTCATGGAGAGACCGATTATCGAAGTTAAAAAACTCGTACGTAAATTCGGCGAGCTCACAGCGGTGAATGATGTATCTTTCGCCGTAAACCGCGGGGAGATTTTTTCTTTTTTGGGACCCAATGGCGCGGGTAAATCGACGACGATAAAAATATTGACCACCCTCCTACGCCCAACTGCGGGCGAAGTGAGGGTCAACGGCTTTAACGCAGTAAGCGAACAAGACAACGTGCGTCATTCTTTCGGCATCGTATTTCAGGATCCAAGCCTGGACGACGAACTCACCGCCTGGGAAAACATGGAGTTCCACGGCGTGCTCTATGGCGTGCCGAAAGACACACGCCGCAAGCGGATCGAAGAGTTAATGAACTTTGTCGAGTTGTGGGACAGAAAAGACGATTTGGTTAAAAATTTTTCTGGGGGAATGAAGCGCCGGCTGGAAATCGCGCGGGGATTACTTCATCACCCCAGGGTGCTTTTTTTTAGACGAACCAACTCTCGGACTCGATCCGCAAACGCGCAATCATATCTGGAACTACATCCAAAACCTCAACAAAACCGAGGGGATCACAATATTTTTCACCACCCATTACATGGAGGAGGCGGAACGCGTATCGAACAGGGTTGCAATCATAGACCACGGTAAAATTATCGCGAGCGGAACCGCAAGGGAATTAAAAGGCCAGACCGGCACCGAATCACTCGAGGACGCCTTCTTGAAACTGACTGGCAAGGTGATACGCGACTCGGAAGTAAGTGGGGCGGAAAATTTCCGGATGCACCACCGCGCTTGGCACAGATAACAACCACAATGAAAGCGGTCTACATACTTTGGCTTAGACAGTTGAAAAGATACTTCCGTTCCCGTTCGCGGATGATCGGTTCACTCGGGCAACCACTCCTTTTTTTGATCGCTCTGGGGTTCGGCTTCGGGCCGATCTTTCAGAAAGCAGGACAAGGTAATTACATCCAATTCATCACCCCGGGTATCGTGGCGATGGGCATACTTTTTACCGCCATCTTCACGGGGATCGAAATAATCTGGGACCGGCAATTCGGGTTTTTGAAAGAAACAATGGTCGCGCCGATCTCGCGGCTGCAAATCATGGTCGGCCGCACGTTAGGCGGCGCGACTGTGGCAACCTTTCAAGGAGTAATCGTATTTTTACTCACGCTCCTTATTGGATTCCGTCCGGCCAATCTGGCGCTTGTGCCGGCTGCACTACTTTTTATGTTCCTTATCGCGCTCTTATTCACTGCCCTGGGCACCGCAATCGCCTCGGTTTTGGAAGACATGCAGGGTTTCCAACTGATAATGAACTTTTTGGTCATGCCGATTTTCTTTCTCGGCGGGGCGCTATTCCCGCTCCAGGGACTGCCTCCAGTAATAGCGGACATCGCGAAAGTGGATCCGCTAACCTATGGCATAGACGGCCTGCGCGGCACGCTGGCTAACTTGTCTCACCTCGGCATACACACCGATCTCCTGGTTCTTACCACCGTAACAGCAGGATTGGTAGCAATCGGCAGCTACTTATTCTCTAAGATAGAAATCTAGGGCCTGTCTCTAGTATAATCTCCACGCTAGGGAGCTTAGTTAAGTGGTATAACTGCGGTCTCCAAAACCGCCGTCGGGGGTTCGATTCCCTCAGCTCCCGCAAGCGAGGTGGCTGGTGGCCGACATGGCAGATTATCCGATTTTCAACCTGCGATGATTCTTCCTTCCGGCCCTCAGGGTCAACTCACCTCCTTTGAAATCATCCGCCACGATCAAAAGATCTGGGTTAGATAACCTGTTTCCGTCCAGATACCCCCCACCTTGGGTTATCAGCCTCCGTGCCTCGGAGACGGATTTGGACAGTCCGGACATTACGAAAAGTTTAGACACCGAAACTCCGTTTCTAAGGTCCCCTTTCTTTAGTAGAGCCGCGTGCATTAAACTGGTGCGCCCCGGCCGGCTCTTGTCCCCTCCGAAAAGATTATGCGAAGTGCGTCTGGCTTTTTCGGCTTCCTCTTTGCCGTGGATAATTCTGGTTGCCTCAAAGGCCAAAATCTCCTTAGCCTTCCTTGTTTCGGCGCCATTAAACGCCGAGAGTTTCTTAACTTTCTCGATCGGCAGGAAAGTAAAGAGGTATAGGAATCGTGGGACGTCTTTGTCGTCGGCATTTATCCAGAACTGGTAGTATTCGTAGGGTGAAGTTTTCTTTGGGTCCAACCAGACCGCTCCTTTCTCGGTCTTACCCATTTTTTTGCCCACCGCCGTCTTTATCAGAGGAAAAGTGATCCCGTACGCTTCTTTATTTTCCATGCGGCGGATCAGTTCGATGCCGGCAACGATATTACCCCATTGGTCACTGCCACCCATTTGAAGCAAACAGTTATCGGTTTTAAAAAGGTGCCAGTAATCGTACGCCTGCAGAAGCTGGTAGTTAAATTCCAAAAAAGAAATCCCGCGCTTGAGACGCAATTTTATCGCCTCCGTTGAAAGCATACGGTTCACACTGAAACGCGAGCCGAAATCACGTAAGAACTCTATATAATTAAGCTTGGTAAGCCAGTCGGCATTGTTCACAAAAGTTGCACTCCTTAATCCTAAATTTTTCGCAGAAGAAACCTGTTTCTTCTGCGCTAAGGCGTTTTTCTTTATCTGCCCCACGCTCATAATCGGTCTGGCCTTATCCTTTCCGCTTGGGTCACCGACCAATCCCGTGCCTCCCCCAACCACAAATATAGGCTGGTGACCAAGCTTGCAACCGTGGGCCATAGCCATCAACGGAACCAGGTTACCGACGTGGAGGCTTGCAGCGGTCGGATCAAAACCGATGTAGAAACTCACCTTTTGCCTACCAAGCAGACGACGGAGGGCACTCTCATCGGTGGACTGTTCAATGAACCCCCTTCGTTTCAGAACTTCGTAGAAGTTC
>DAIDBC010000004.1 GCA_027310265.1 Candidatus Colwelliibacteriota bacterium | reverse complement strand
TCCACCCGCAGGGCGCCCGCCAAGATCTCCGAAGCCGAGGCGGTACCGTCATTCACCAGAATAACCACCGGGAAGTCTTTAAGGGCCTGATTGCCGTTCGCCCGCAACACCTGCTCGCTGCCGTCGGCATAATGCTCGCGCACAACCACCGAGCCGCGGTCCACGAACCATCCGGCCATATCCACCGCTTCGTCCAGATAGCCACCGGGGTTATTGCGCAGATCGAGCACCAAGCCCTTGCCGCCTTTCAATAAGCCGTTCAGCATCGCGTTGTAGAACAAACTCTCTGCCTGGGCGTTGAAGTTATAAAGCTGGAGATAAATCACGCCGTCATCTTTCATACTCCAATCCACCGTAGGCACGTTGATTATCTCGCGGGTAATCTCAATCTTCTTAGCTTCGTTCCAACCGTCGCGCATCATCGTAAGCGTAACCTTCGTACCAGCATCGCCGCGGATATGCTGTACTGCCTGGTCAATCGTCATATCGGCAGTAGAAGTACCGTCAATTTCCAGAATCGCATCCTGCGGTTTCAGCCCCGCCCGCTCGGCCGGAGTTCCCTTGAGCGGCGAGACGATTATTATCTGACGGTCTTTCGAGCCGAGTTCCGCTCCAATACCGCCAAAACTACCTTGAATGTCGCCGTTGAATTTCTCGGCATCCTTGGGACTGAAGAAAACGGTGTACGGATCGCCGAATGCTCCTGCCAGGCCGTTTATCGCCCCGTAGAGCATCTTCTGATCGTCAGTATTCTTGTTGTTGATCTGCTTGCTCTTGAGGGTGTTCCAGGCTTGCCAGAAAAGCGAAAAATCAGCTGTTACGTTAGACGGTGTCTCGCCGCCAGAAATTCCTTGAATTGAAATGTTTTTGGTTTGCGCTACGCCGCGGTTGAATCCCAGGTAATACGCACCGCCGCCGACACCGGCCGCCAGAACCACGGCAATTATTACAAACGCGACCCTGATTTTAGGACGCGAGTTTTGATGTTCTTTAACTTGCTCTTCCATATGCGTCACAATTGTACAATCGGCAGCGAGAAGAAAGCAAACAAAATTTGTTTTCCGCGAGCGAACCGATTGGAACGATGTCGTAACATTGTTCCTTGGTATTCTGATATAATGGCAACGATGGATAAATACCTCGAAACCCTAAAAAAACGGGCTCGGGAGTCGAGGGTATATTCGTTTCATCAACTGGTCGGGCTAGACCTGGCGCAAATATTGGAGGACGAAAAACATAAAGCCCTCTATATGAGACTTGCCAAAACAAGGAGCCCGGCCAAACTTTTGAAGCTGGCAAAAGAAGTCGCCGAACGCAAGAACGTGGAAAATAAAGGGGCTTATTTTATGAGATTGCTCTTCGACGGCGCAGCGAAACCGGTTACTCATGGCAAAAATACTAACCGTAAAAAATAAGAGCGAGGACAAGTTTTTAAGAAAGGCCACCGCGCCTTTTGATTTTAGGGCCTACTCAAAAAAAGAGGTGCAGGAACTGGTGCGGATGATGCGCCGCGAGATGGAAGCCGCGAATGGCATTGGCCTTTCAGCAAACCAGATTGGCCTTAATATGCGTGTTTTCGTCGCGCGAGTAGAGCGCAAATTTTACGCAGTTTTTAATCCGGAATTATCCAAAACCTCCAAGGAAAAGATCATAATGGAAGAAGGCTGTTTAAGCGTGCCCGAGGACTTTCGTCCGGTGTCGCGCCCCGAGCGCGTGACGCTCACCGGTCATGATAAAAACGGCAAGAAACTGAAAATAAAAGCTTGG
>DAIDBC010000052.1 GCA_027310265.1 Candidatus Colwelliibacteriota bacterium | reverse complement strand
TCCAAAACCTCCAAGGAAAAGATCATAATGGAAGAAGGCTGTTTAAGCGTGCCCGAGGACTTTCGTCCGGTGTCGCGCCCCGAGCGCGTGACGCTCACCGGTCATGATAAAAACGGCAAGAAACTGAAAATAAAAGCTTGGGGGCTGCTGGCCCGTGTTTTTCAACACGAGGTGGACCACTTAAACGGCAAGATTTTCATAGACCTCGCGAAAAAATAATGAAGTATATCTTCTTCGGCACGCCGCGCTTCGCGGCGACAGTCTTAAAAAAGTTGGTTGCGGCTGACCTACCGCCGCTTGCAGTTGTCTGCAACCAAGATAAACCAGTCGGGCGCAAAAAAATCATTACTCCCCCGCCGGTGAAGAAACTGGTCATCGACGACGCACTGAAAATAAAAGTTATGCAGCCGGTCAAAATCGACGCTGGGACAATTGAGGAGATTAAATCGCTCGGCGCTGATTTCTACATTGTCGCAGCCTACGGCAAAATACTGCCGGCAGATCTGCTAAAGATCACGCCGATGGGCGTAATCGGGGTGCATCCGTCGCTGTTGCCAAAGTTCCGTGGCCCCTCCCCAATCCAGACCGCGATTCTTGAGGGTGCGGGCGAGACCGGCGTTACGTTATTTTTACTGGACGACAAAGTGGATCACGGCCCGGTGATTGCCAGGTCCAAATCGGTCTTAACCGAAACCAAACCGTATCCCGAACTTGAGCATGAACTTGCCGAAGTCGCCGGCGACCTACTGGTAAACACATTGCACAAATTCACCAAAGGAGAAATAACGCTTGAAGCGCAAAATGAAAATGCGGCGACCTACACTAAAAAAATAGAGACCGAAGATGCCTACATAAACCCCGGCGATCTGGAAGCAGCAGAGAGCGGCGAAGATTTTGAAACTGCCGAGAAAATTCTAAGAAAGATACTGGCGCTGAATCCCGAACCGGGAACCTACACCATCCGCGGCGGCGTGCGCACCAAACTTTTAGCGGCGAAAATCGTTGACTCGAGGCTTAAACCGACTACAATTCAGGATGCAGGCAAAAAGCCTCGCTTTTTGACTTAAAGTCAAAATTATTGCGGGATCGTCTAGTGGTAGGACGTCTGGCTCTGAACCAGGAAACTGGGGTTCGAATCCCTGTCCCGCAGCAATGCTAAAAATTAAAGTTGTTATCGGCAGCACGCGCCAGAACCGCTTTGGCGATAAACCGGCCCGCTGGGTGTTCGAGGAAGTAAAGGAACTCAGGGCGTGGAGGCAAAGCTTCTGGATTTGCGCGATTACCCGATGCCGTTTTTGGATGACCCTATGTCCCCCGCCATGTTGGAAGGTAACTACCCGGATAAGACGGTGAAGATATGGGCCGAGAAGATAAAAGAAGCAGACGGTTATATCATTGTCGCACCGGAATACAATCATGGTTATTCAGGCGTGCTTAAAAATGCAATGGATCAGCTTTATAGCGAGTGGAACAACAAACCGGTTGGATTTGTGAGTTATGGCGGCGTGGGCGGCGCGCGTTCGGTGGAACAACTTCGCCAAGTAGCGATTGAATTTCAGATGGCGCCGATTAGAAATGCCATCCACATTCAGGCCCCCTGGGGATTGGTGGATGACAGAGGAAATCTTAAACCTGGAGCGTTTGATTACTTGAAGGATAACAAGGATAAGTTTTTAAGCCAGCTTATTTGGTGGGCCAAGGCGCTAAAAACAGCGAGGGAGAACGGATAACATGTACCGCCTCAAAGGTATAGTAAATAATTTGAAGGCGAAGGACGAAGTCGATGCTGTTTTCACGACTGGATCACACGGTACGACGGAACAAAAGGACTACAGCGATATTGACCTAGTTATTATTCTGAAGGAGAACAAAAATAGCGTCAGATCGGTGTTTACCTGGATCGACGATAAGTTTGCTGACGTTTTCTTTTTCGACCACGCCGACTTGAGTAGGATCGAGAAAGAGAAAGAACTTGATGCCAACGATATGGATGCTGTGTTCGTATCATGGCTGAAAAAGGCAAAAATATTGTTCGATAAATCCGGCAAACTTTCCAAACTCGTGGAGGAAGTTAAAATTGGTCAGCAAATAGTATCTTCTGAAAAACGGCGCGATGTTTGGCAGAAAATAAATTACAATTACATCGCCAATAAGCGGTATTATGACTCCCGCGATCCGCTGTATCGCGAGGCTCTGGAAATGAGATTACTCTACAGCGTTATCGAAGTAATTACGGGTTACTTTAACTTGCGCGGTATACCGTGGCGTGGCGAAAAAAGTGCGGTGAAATATATTAAGGAAAGCGATCCCGATTACTACAACATTTTCAAAAGTTATACGGAAGGGCGGGACGTGGATGAACGGTTTAAAGCGTATGAAAAACTTGTTAGAAATGTCTTCCCTGACGGTTACCCGCTTTGGAGAACGGGTGATACGACAACTATACTTAAAGACAAAACGGTGGCGGACGATGGCTCAGCGGTTTCAAAATATTGGGACTACTTGGTTTCCGGAGACGAAAGGTGAAACAATCGGCTTAATTTTGGCGTATTGTTTTGTGAAAAGGTCGAAAAATTTCTAGTAACCATGAACAAGAGAGTATTAGCAATTGTCGTAACTGGCGGTATCCTTGCGTCCGGTTTGGCATTCGCTGGGGCAGTGGGCGCTCAGACAACGGGTAGCTCTATTGCGGCAGCCAAGCCATCGATGCGAGTAGTAATCGGTCCGGCCGGTAACGCGAATCTGGAGGGCACGATCTCTTCAGTTTCCGGGTCCACTTTGAATGTGGCGAGTTGGGGCGGGACTTGGAGCGTTGACACTTCTTCGGCCAAGTTGGTGCGCCGCTTCGGCGGAACATCGAGCTTGAGTGAATTCCAGACCGGCGATTCCGTCGCGGTTACAGGCACCGCCTTAACCAGCGGCTGGGTCATTACTGCAAAGCAGGTACGCGACAATTCGATTCAGGTCAAGAATGCCGCTTTCTCGGGAACAATTTCCAATTTGAGTGGTTCGAGCTTCACGCTCACAACCACTTCCCGTGGCGCGGTCTCGGTTACAGTGAACTCAGACGCGAAGGTGTACGTTGATGGCAAAGTATCATCGGTTAGCGCTTTGGCTAACGGGATGCGCGCAACCATCTCCGGCGTTTGGGATCGTAACCAGAGTACGGTTAATGCCAGCCGGGTAAGCGCCCGCAGCGTTAAGAGCACCGGCGGCACGACTGGCGGCACCTCTACCGGTACCTCCGGTACGACCAGCCGCTAAACGTTGAAGATTTATCTTCCAGAAAGACCGCCCACTAAGGCGGTCTTTCTTTGTTTCTATAGTAATCCCTTTTTAGCACGCTCTTTATCCCCCTCCCGCAGCCAGTACTTACGAAGTCGCACCGACTTTGGGGTTATTTCTACAAGTTCATCGTCTCCGATGAATTCGATTGACTCCTCCAGGGTCATTGCTTTCGGAGTCTTCAAAAACTCCATTCCGCCATCGGATTTCGCCCGCATATTGGATAACTGTTTCTCTTTGCAGGCGTTTACCCGTAAGTCCATCGCCTTGGCATTTTCGCCCACAATCATCCCCTGGTACACTTCCACGCCCGGCCCAAGAAAAAGCTCCCCGCGGCCCTCTGCGTTCAACAGGCCATAAGTTGTGGTTACGCCGCTCTCAGAAGCAATAAGCGAGCCGTGGGGGTTGGATTCGAACTCACCCTTGTATTCATCGTATTTCTCAAAGATAGAGTTCATTATCCCCAGACCCTTTGTACTGGTCAGAAACCGATTACGGAAACCGATTAGCCCCCTGGTCGGAGTCAGGAACTCTATGAAAGCCGTTCCCTGCTCTACTCGCATATCAACCATGGTCCCGCGGCGCACGCCCATTTCGTTTATAACCGTACCCATAAGTTTTTCCGGTACTTCAATCGAGACATGCTCTATTGGTTCCAGTTTTTTACCGTCGGTTTCTTTTACGATTACCTGCGGTCGGGAGACTTGAAATTCATATCCTTCACGGCGCATTTTTTCTATCAGGATTGAGAGATGTAGTTCGCCGCGACCGGACACCACCCAAGAGTCGGACGTGCCGGCCGGCTCGACCTTAAGCGCCACATCGGTCTCAAGTTCATGTATCAGGCGATCGCGGAGGTTGTTAGAAGTTGAATATTTTCCTTCTCTGCCGGCGAAAGGCGAGGTATTGATTGAGAAACTCATTTTGACCGTCGGCTCCTCGATTTCGATGGTCGGGAGCGGTCGCGGGTTTTCCGGATCGGTGATGGTTTCGCCAATCGAGATGTCAGGTATGCCGGCAATGGCTACGATGTCGCCTGGTTTGGCCGAGTCAGTCTCAATGCGATTTAACCCGTCAAAAACCATAACCGAAGTGAGGTTAGCCTTTTCAAGCGTCCCGGAACGGTTGATATGAGCCACCGTCATACCCTTTTTAAGTGCGCCGGAATACAGCCGGCCAACCGCGATCCTGCCCTTGTAGTTGTCGTAGGACAAGTTTACGGTTAGCATCTGCAGCGGGGAAGAGAGATCAATTTTAGGTTCGGGAATGTATTTCAGAATGGCGTCAAAGAGTGGACGGATATCTACCATACCGTTCAGATTGTGGTCGTACCCCGCCTTTCCGGCCGCTCCGGAGGCGTAAATTATCGGGAAGTCGGCTTGCAGGTCGGAAGCACCAAGTTCCACGAACAAGTCGAAGGTGCGGTCAAGCGCCCATACCGGACGGGCATCGGGTTTGTCGATTTTATTAATAACTACGATTATCTTGTGGCCGGCTTTAATCGCATTTTTCAGCACAAACTTGGTCTGCGGCATCGGCCCTTCTTTGGCATCGACCAGTAGAAGAGCGCCGTCGACCATGCGCATTATCCGTTCCACTTCCCCGCCGAAATCAGCGTGGCCGGGAGTATCCACAATATTTATTTTCACGTCGTTATAATGTACCGCCGCATTTTTGGAGAAAATGGTGATACCCCGTTCACGCTCCAATTCGTTGGAGTCCATAATAAGGTTGGTTTCTTCCCCGGACTTTAACCTGAAACTTTCGGATTGTTTCAGCAAAGCATCGACCAGAGTGGTCTTGCCGTGGTCGACGTGAGCAATTATCGCGATATTTCTAATCTTTGTAGGCATTGATATAAGAAAAGCCCTGCCGGGCAGCGGTATAGTATCAAAAGTTCATTTACAGGTAAACTGGGGCTTTTGTACTTATAATTATGGATGGGATGAAGAGCTTACCAAAGTTGGATTACGATAAAGCGCTCGTAGGAGCGCTTGTCGTGCTCTTGTTACTGCATTACACACACGCAACGCCGCGACAAGTTGACGGAACGTTGCTTGTAACCGTTTCGGTTATTGCAACCATACCGGTGGTTTTGAGCGCCGTCCGTTCTCTCCGCAATAAGCGGGTTTCAATCGATTTGTTAGCCTCGTTTGCCCTTGTCGCCTCCCTTCTCTTCGGGGAGTGGGCCTCCGCGGCTTTCATTAACTTGATGCTTGCTTCAGCCAGGATTTTTGGCAGGTATACCTCCAACAAAGCTCACGCTGCTATACAAAGTTTGCTGAAGCTGCGTCCAGAGACGGTAAAAGTCAAAAGAGGAAACGATATGGTTGTCTTGCCCGTTGCTCAAGTTAGGGCCGGCGACCTGGTGGTGATCGAATCCGGTGACAGAGTTGCGGTGGACGGTACGGTAGAGAGCGGAGAAGCCAGCGTCGATCAGTCATCGCTCACCGGTGAATCTGTCCCGGTTGCCAAGACTAAGGGAGATAAAGTTTATAGCTCAACTCTGAATGCGGCTGGATCGCTCATTGTCCGGGCTGACAAGATCGGCAGCGATACGACGCTAGAAAAGATAATCAGCATGGTCGAGACTTCGCAGCACGGCAAGGCTCGTATCCGTACCGCCGTAGACGCTTTCGCTTCATGGTATATCATCGTTACTTTGGTAGGTTCAGTCATCTTGTACGTTTTCACGCGCGATTTGGCATTTATTCTCTCGGTGCTTTTGGTGGCCTCCGCCGACGATATTGCCGTTGCCGTACCTATGGCGTTTACAGCAGCGATCGGTTACGCGGCCCGCCGCGGAGTAATTATTAAAGGCGGCAGTTTTCTGGAGGGACTCTCTGAAACCAAGACGGCAATTGTAGATAAAACCGGCACACTGACGAAGGGCGAACTCAAGATTCAAGACATGGTCCCCTTCTGGGACTACACCAAGAAAGATGTGCTTAAGTTTGCATGTATAGCCGAAACTTTCTCGGAGCATCCGATAGCCAAGGCGGTGCTGGGTTATGCGAGCGAAGCGGGAGTCTCTTTTGATAAGCCAGATAGTTTCAAGGAACTGCCCGGCAAGGGAACCATCGCAACATATAAGGGTAAGGAAATAGTTTCGGGGAAAGGCACCTTCTTAGAAGAACGTGGGGTACACATCTCGTTGCACCAGACCGGAGAGATAAAACAAGCGAAAGATAACGGATTCAGCGTAACTTTGATCGGTTACGACAAGCGCCTCATCGGTTTTGTGACTTCGGCGGACGCCGTCCGTCCGGGAGTCAAAGACACCATCACAAAACTGAAGAATATGGGACTGGAACAGTGGGTTATGTTGACCGGTGACAATGAAAAAGTTGCGGCACGTGTTGCCGGCGAAGTGGGCATCACTAAATTTCACGCTAACCTGTTGCCGCAGGGTAAACTCGATTACATCAAGAAATATGTCGGCAGGCGGCAAAAGGTTATGATGGTCGGCGACGGCGTGAACGATGCCGCCAGTCTCGCCTTGGCTGACGTCGGGGTGGCAATGGGTACAATCGGGTCGGATGCAGCAATCGAAGCGGCTGATATCGCCCTGATGCGCGACGATTTCTCGGAGATTCCGGAAATGGTGAAGTTAAGCCACTACACGGTGGCGGTGGCGCGCCAAGATTTTATCATCTGGGGAGTGGTCAACGTGCTTGGTTTGATACTGGTTTTCGGCAGGTTCATCGGGCCGGAAGGGGCATCAGCATTCAACTTCATAACCGACTTTTTCCCGCTTGTAAACTCTCTAAGATTGTTCAATCTCCATTTAAGGATTGGCAGAAAGTGAGCGTGGCGGCTTAGTTACTCTTCATCCGCCGGACTTTTATGACCAGCCGCACGATATATATTGCAAGTAAAATGTTGAATAGAAATACAATTAGAGCTTCAATCGGGACGTTGTTGGTAAAAGCTTCCACAAAGTCATAGAAAAAAGGCATGCTGAATTCAAACCCTTCAAACAAGTCGTGCATGACTGCGAAGGTATCAAGATGAATTGCGCGTGAGAAAAGATGTATCCCCGAAGCTACAAGGCTTAGGGCGATAAGCCCGCCGATTATAACGAGAAGCACCTTCATTTCCTTGTCGGTCACGGCTTTTAAAACCCGGCCGTAAAGGCTGGAGGGCTCGTTAACTTCTTTTAGATCGCGCAATTCTTTTTCTATATCAGCCATGGATTAAGTTTTAGTACTTCAATATTTCGCCGAGTGCCTGTTTACCCCGCCTGATGTTAGTCTTCACTGTATTTATGGGTAAGTTCATGGTTCCGGCAATTTCTTCATAACTTAATCCTTCCTTATAAAAAAGCAACAGGACGGTGCGGTAGGTTGGTTTAAGCCTGGTTAATGCCTGCTCGACGTCTTTTGCTGTTTCCATAGTATCGTACGAAGACGATGAATCGGGTGTTTCATAAGGCCTCTCCGGGTCGTCGATGATAAACGATTCGCGCCGTCCTTTGCGCTTGCGAAATAAGTCGTAGGCGGTATTGGTAGCGACGCGATACAGCCAGGAACGGAACGATTTGTCGGGATCAATACTGCGGCGGTTGGCGTAAAGTTTTATGAAAGTTTCCTGAGTTAGATCCTCGGCGTCGGTACGGTTGCCGAGGACACGGTAAAGATAGTTGAAAATCCGGCGCTCATAAATTTTCACCAGTCTCTCAAAAGCGGGAATACTCCCCCTTTTTACGCGCATAATCAATTCGCGTTCGTTATCTGCTTCACGATCCATCGATTAAAGCGTATTATACCAGTTAAAAGGCGCCATAAAGACTATGTCACAGTATTACAACTCCAAGAAAACCAGGGGCCTATTTGATTCCCAAGCTCCCGAACCATTCAGACTAAGCCGTAGCAAAATAGACTCGTTTACTAAATGTCCTCGTTGCTTTTATCTGGATCTGCGGCTGGGCGTAAGCCAGCCCCCGGGATATCCCTTTTCGCTCAATACTGCAGTAGATACGCTTTTAAAAAAAGAATTTGATCTCTACCGCGCGAAAGGTGATCCGCATCCGTTGATGAAACACTACGGATTGGATGCGGTGCCGTTTAAGCATGAGTATATTGAGTTATGGCGTGACGCGCGCCGCGGCGGAATCGAGTACATCCATCCCGAAACAAATTTCAGGGTGACTGGGGGTATAGACGACGTCTGGATTAATCCTGGGGGCGAGCTGATTGTCGTGGACTACAAGGCGACCTCTAAAAACGGCGAAGTAAATCTCGACGCTGAATGGCAGGAGAGTTACAAACGCCAAGTTGAAGTGTACCAGTGGCTTTTCCGTCACAACGGCTTCAAGGTATCCAAGACTACTTATTTTGTCTATGTAAACGGCAAAACTGATGCAGAAGCTTTTGACGGAAAGTTGGAGTTTGATATCAAGCTTATCCCTTATATCGGTGACGATTCTTGGATCGACGGCGTGCTGAAAAAAGCTAGACGCTGCCTCGAAAGCGACTCACCGCCAGAGTCCTCACCGGATTGCGATTTCTGCGCTTACTATAGAGCGCGGCTGGGCGCCGAAGGAGAGTAACAAAAACTGTCCGCCAGATGGCGGACAGTTTTTCTAGCCAATTCGTAAGCCGGATTCTGTCTGATCCCACGTTATCGCGGGACGAGGCGGCAATTTATCTGGGCCCTCGATTGCTCTCGGGCTCGAGCGGTACTTCCGCCAGTTGGCGGACACGACCTTGCACTCCATAAGGATTTTGCCGTTTCAGCTCCGTTTTCTTACCCCTATAACGGAACAAGACCTTCTACGTTGGGATAGGGTCTCCCGTCTCCTTTCGGAGCCGGGCGTTTCTGTTCTCACCTCTATGCTTGCGCACGATGGCTGTTAGCCACTATGTTTCTCCGATGTAATCGGAGGAGTGTCCGGACTTTCCTCCCGGTTTTTGCCCCTGTTGTCTAAAGAGCAGTCTTTAGCGGTGTCATGGGCGTGCACGGGCTACTGCCTGAATTGGCGGGACTATTATAGCATAACTTTGTCAAAAAAAAGGGAGCAATTAGGCGCCTGCCTGACTGCTCCCGGATGCCCAATGGGCCTTAGGTCGTTTAGACCTGCGTCTCGTTTCCGTGGCCGGAGAACGATCCCCTCTTGTAGGCTATGAAAGCAGCGATTACGACCGCCGCAATAAGCACAATGAGGCCGTTTCCGGAAGTGAGGACCTGGTAGGTCGAAGGACCAATCAGGGCAACGACGAGTTTGTAGCTCACGTGCCCGATAATCAATCCATAGACCAACCACTCTATCCTGTCCACGATCCGAGACGATATGAACCTCTTCATAAGTTTGGGCTAGCCGTTATGTCCTCCCCGCCGATCGGGGATGAGTTTCGGGCTAACCAGAGGTTAAAGAAAGGACGTCGACCTTTATGGTGTCCTCTCACTGACTTCTAAGGTACTGGTTAATTTATACAATATTTACATCTAAATGTCAAGTCTGTCTAAAGCACGGTTGACCAGGCGGTCTGCGTCTTTGTTTTCTTCGCGTGGGATGTGCTTAAAACCGACTCTTTTAAAATCCTGTTTCAGGTTCCAAACTTCTATAAACAAAGGCTGGATGCCGTTGTTTTTTATCTTGTAGTGCCCTTCTAGTTGTTTGTACATCAGTTCGCTATCGGTGAATATCTCAACCTCGGTTGATTCAGCCTTGGCTTTACCGAGAAGCTGCTTGGCCTTTTTAAGGGCGAAAATGACAGCGCGGTACTCGGCGACGTTGTTAGTCGCCTCACCGATAAATTCGCTGTAAGTTTTGTCGCCGACCATTGCGCCTATTGCTGCCGGACCGGGGTTGCCCCTTGCCCCGCCGTCGGTGTGGATAATAAGTTTATCGGCCATTGAATTTGGCTTGGTGTTTTATTTTTAGCGCTTTTAAACCAGGCAGTTCTTCGCCGGCGAGGTAAGCAAGCATTGCTCCACCGCCAGTGGAAAGGAGATTTACTTTATGTTGGAGTTTGAGATGCGCGATTATCTCACCCGTTTCGGCTCCACCCACAACCGAAAAGGCGCGTGAAGCCGCAATGGCACGTGCGATTTCGTACGAACCACGCGCAAAACGTTTATTCTCAAAGTACCCCATTGGGCCGCCCCAGATTATCGTTCTGGATGCTTTAATGACTTCCCTATATTTTGAGACGGTCCTTGGGCCGATATCCAGTATTTTAGTCCCACCCCAACAGATATCGAGTGGCAGTACAATTTTTTTATTTACCAAAAGTTTTCTTGCCTCACGGAGCATGCCGGGATCGAAAAGCGAGGAGCCGATATCAGCTCCTCCGGCTTTCAAGAAAGTGTTTGCCGCTCCCCCGCCAAGAAGAACATAGTCGGCTCTACTTAAGGGGTTGTGGATTACCCCTATTTTATCTTTCATTTTGGCCCCACCGATAACCAAAGTAAGCGGTTTGTGCGGCTTAACCATGGCCTTATGGAGGTTTGTCACTTCTTTTAACAGAGTCGGTCCGGGCGCGCTCGGCAGGAATCTGGTTATAGCGACGAGCGAGGCTTCTTTGCGGTGGCTGGTTGCAAAATCGTCGTTCATATAGCGGTTGCCCAGACTTGCCAGTCGTTTTGCGAAAACCGGGCTGTTTTTCTCTTCCCCGGGGACAAAGCGCAAGTTCTCCAACATGAACAGGCGCGTTTTACTGTCCTTCATTATCTCGGCGCGCATCTTTTTAAAGTTGAAATTTTTGAAGAAAACTATTCTTTCGCCCAACTTCTTCTCTAAGATCTTGTGGAAACGCTTTAGGCTAAGTTTTGGGTCAAGTCCCCTAGGTCTGCCAAAATGGCTCAAAATCACAACCCTATTCCCCTTTTTCAGGAGCAATCTTATCGTGTTTACGGCAGACTGCAGGCGCAACGACTCGATCGGACTTTTGTCTTCAATATCTAGATTAACCCTCAAAAGATAAGTCGCCATCTTAGTTTATATGTTCATTATACACAAAAAGAACCGTGTTTTTCAGACACGGTTCTTTTCTTTTATCTTTTCTTCCGGGGGCTGGATAGAGATAGATTCCCCGGGTGACGGCAGGGACAGCAACGGTTCCGGGGGCGGCAAGAGTTTGCGCTCCTCAAGGAGCGGCAATTTTGTTTCGATCTCGTGCAGTTGCGCGGCAATGCCCTTGAGGATCGGCTCCAGCTGTTCCAGTTTATAGGTAATACTTTCCAGAGATTCCGATATTTCGCGGAGGCTCTGGGAGATTGACCTAAAAGCTTGGTTCACAATGTCCATGAAATTCATCATCCAGGTAAAAGCGATTATCATGAAACCCAAGTCGGAGACATGTGCGCTGCCACCAAGAAACATCGCAAGTCCAGCTACAGCGGCGAAAGCTAGGGCTAAACCCTTGTACCAATCACCGTTTAGCAACTGGCTTGAGCCCGGCAGAAGAAAAGAAAGGCTTAAAATGGCCCCTTTAAGACGTTCTTTCATAGTAGAAAGATATTGATTTATTAACGAACCGACCTTTTAAACCAAAACCCTTCCGAAGAAGGGTTTTAGCCAAATAGCTATGTGGGGC
>DAIDBC010000050.1 GCA_027310265.1 Candidatus Colwelliibacteriota bacterium | reverse complement strand
TATACCCTCGTATTCGCGGATGGTGAGTTGCGAATCGATTTGCTGGGCGGTCTCGAGGGCAACGGCGACAACGATTAGAAGCGCGGTTCCGCCGATCGTCATCGCCGAAGAGTTGGTCACAAAAGCCTGGGTGGCAAGCGGCAAAACAGCTATAACGCCTAAGAAAAGAGCGCCGAATAAGGTCACCCGCGAGATCACCTTCCGCAGATAAGTTGAAGTCGGCTCTCCGGGACGTAACCCGGGCACGAATCCCCCGCTTCGCTGGAGATTTTTGGACACTTCCTGCGGATCGAAAGTCACCGCAGTGTAGAAGTAAGTGAAAACGAAGACCAGGACGAAGTAGAAAATACCATAGAAAAACTGGTTATTCAGAACTTTCGTTACCGAGTCGTTGATAATTTTCCCGATGTTCGGTGAGAAGGCGACAAATATTTGTCCCACGAACTGCGGCAGGAGCAAAACTGAAATGGCAAAGATGATCGGAATTACGCCCGCCTGATTAACCTTAAGCGGCAAGTAAGTTGAAACGCCCCCATAAACGCGGTTGCCACGGATACGTTTGGCGTAAGAAACCGGTATCTTTCTTACCCCTTCGTTCATGACCACCACGCCGGCAATAACAACCAGCGCAAGGACAGCGAAGACAATGTAATTAACCAAGAGACCAGGTGTGTAGGATAAAAGCGCATTTCTGAGGTCGATCGGCAGGCGGCTTACGATTCCGGCGAAGATCAAAAGCGATACGCCGTTGCCAAGTTTCTGTTCGGTGATTATCTCGCCGAACCAGACCAAAATCATCGAGCCGGCCGTCGCGATAACGACGCTCAAAAGCGACTGTTGCCAGGTAAGGTTAGTAAGCACCCCTTGGGAAATAAGCAGTCTTAAGAAACTATAAGACTGGAGAAGCGCGAGCGGTACGGTAAGATAGCGCGAGTAACGATTGAATTTGGCGCGGCCGGCCGCTCCTTCCTCGTAGTACATCGCTTTCAGGGCCGGGAAAATCATAGTTAAGAGCTGCATGATAATCGTCGCGGTGATATACGGCCCCAGACCAAGCATCGCGATTGAAAGGTTAGAGAGAGCGCCGCCGGAGAAAATATTCAGAAATCCCAAAAGTTGGTTACCGGCAAGAAGATTCTTGAGGGCCTCGGTATTAACTCCTGGGATCGGAATCGCCGCCAAAACCCGGGAAGAGAAAAGGATAAACGCAATCAAAAGCACTTTGTTGCGCAGCTCTTTGATCCTGAAAATATTTAAAATTCTGTTCATTACTTAGCCGGTTCGGCGATCCTGGCCTTTTTTCTGGCGCGATGTTCTTTGCGCCGCAGAGCCAGTCCGCGCATAAATCGCGCGGTAGAAGCAGCGTTGCCTATGCCGCGCAGCTTGGGCAAGCGCTGGATAAAATCACGTTCGGCCGGGCGGATTCTGCGTCCGGCACGGGAATGCTGGCCCTTAGTTCCGCGGCCGGAAGTAGTTCCGCGCTTACCGCCGCGTCCAACGCGTTTTTTCCCATAATTAGGGTGATTAGATTGTAACTGGTGCAGCTGCATTTTCTTTGTTCTGTGTGTTTTTCTTCTCCGGCCGGAGCAGTTTAAGAGCTTCAATGGTCGCAAGGGCGGTAGTTAATTTGTTGGTTGTGGTTCCAAGACACTTTGCGGTGGCGTCGCGCACGCCGGCCAGTTTCAAAACTACCCGCACCGCGCCACCGGCCATAAGGCCGTGTCCGGGGCGAGCAGGTTTAATGATAACCCTGGCGGCGCTGAACTTCGCAGTAACTTCATGAGGAATGGTCCCCCCGTAAAGGGCAATCTTAACCACGTTCTTCTTGGCATCGTGCCTACCCTTCTGAACCGCCTGTTGTAAATCGAGGCCTTTGGCCATACCCACCCCCACGCGTCCTTTCAGGTCGCCAACCACCACCGTAGTGCGGAAGCGGAAGCGTTTACCGCCAGCGACCACACGAGTGACGCGCCTGGTTTCCAAAACCTGATCTCTAAATTCGTCTTTGGGTATGTTTCTGTCTCTCGCCATTTCTTTATAGTTTTAGGCCCCCCTCACGGACGGCATCCGCCACTGCTTTGACCCTGCCGTGATAACGGTACCCACCGCGATCCAAAACCGCAGATTTCAAGCCGGCAGCCTTAGCTTTCTCTGCTAGTAGCCCGCCTAATTCTTTGGATTGGTCGTACTTCTTCATACCCTTACCACGGTTCTTCAATCCAAAACTGGAAACGGAAAGCATGGTCCGGCCGGACACGTCATCAATGAGCTGCAAATAAATATACTTGTTGCTGCGAAAGATAGAAAGGCGGGGTCTCGCTGCTGTGCCACGGATTTTCGCCCGGACGCGATTCGCCCTCCTTATCCGCACGGTATTTAGGTGCTTCTGTTTCATCACTTTACTACGCCGCTTTGCCTCCTGAGGTTACGGCCTTTTTGCCGGCTTTGCGGCGAATTACTTCATCGGAATAACGAATACCCTTGCCTTTATAAGGTTCTGGTTTTTTCAAGCGTCTTACGTAAGCGGCGAAGTCTCCAACAGCACGCCTATCCGCGCCAGCAACCTTTATAACGTTTTTGTCCACCGAGACTTTTATCCCTTCGGGAATAAGCACTCTTATCGGGTGTGAGAATCCTAAGTTTAACAGTAGTTCCTTGCCCTGCGTTTCGGCGCGAAAACCGATGCCCTCTACAATAAGTTCTTTTGCAAAGTCAGCGATTGCGCCGGAAACAGCATTTTGAATCAGAGCCCGCATTGTCCCCCAATTGCTGCGGATTTGTTTTGTGGCGTTATCGGGCGTGACTGTAATCTCTGTACCCCCAACCACAACGGTGATGCCCTTAAGGAGCGGCAATACAGCAGAACCATTTGCGCCTTGTACCCTCACTTCGTCGCCCACTAGTTCAACTTTAACGCCGGACGGAATGATTATTGGTTTTTTACCTACTTTTGACATTTGCTTACCAGATTTCGAACAACATCTCTCCGCCTATTTTCTCGCGCTTGGCTTCATTGTCGCCTTTAATCCCCTGCGGGGTCGAAAGAATATAATGTCCGTATCCCTGGCGGGAACGTTTTATATCGCGGTAACCGGCGTAAACGCGGCGCGACGGTTTGCTGATCAGTTTGATTTTGGTTATAGCCGGTGATCCGTCTTCAATGTATTTCAATTCAACGTCGACAATCCTTTTAACCCCGCGGCCCTTGCGCACTGCAGCGGTTAGGTAACCGTATTTGACCAGCGTTTCAAGGATCGCCAAATCAACCGAGGTGTAAGGCACTTTCACCCGCGGCATTTTCCTTAAGAGCGCATTATTAATTCTGGCAAGCATATCTCCGTACATTTTACCAAGAAGCTTTTCTCACCCCCGGAATGCGACCGAGTTTAGCCAGTTCACGGAAACAGATGCGACAAAGCCCGAAGTCTCTCATATAGCCGCGTTTTCTTCCGCAACGCCAGCAACGCCGCACGACGCGGGTCGAGTATTTTGGTCTCTTTTGCGATCTGGCGATAACTGAAGTCTTGGCCATCTTACTTTTTGGTCTTAAGCGGCAATCCCAAACTGCGGAAGAAGTCTATTCCTTCTTCCTTGGTTTTGGTGTCGGCCACCAATGTCACCTGCAATCCGAAGTTGACTCTCGAGGTTTCGGAGTTGATTTCTGGAAAAACAGTATGTTCCTTGAACCCTATTGTCAAATTGCCTCGGCCGTCGAAATGCGCAAGATCGATGCCGCGGAAATCCCTTACCCGAGGCAGGGCAGCATTGATCATACGCTTTAGAAAATCCTCCATTCTTTTTCCGCGGAGAGTGGTAGTAAGC
>DAIDBC010000048.1 GCA_027310265.1 Candidatus Colwelliibacteriota bacterium | reverse complement strand
TGGTTTTCTCCACCCTCCACACCAATTCTGCCGCGCAGACCATCGACCGCATCATTGATTCTTTTCCGGCCGAGCAACAGGGACAGGTAATGTCGCAATTGTCCGCGACTCTGGTCGGCATCGTTTCGCAGCGTCTGGTTCCGCGGATCGACGGCGGACGTATTCCGGCCTGCGAAGTGATGTTTAACAACGCCGCAATAAGAAATCTTATCCGTGAGCGCAAGGTTTATCAGATTGATCTGGTTATTGAAACTAGTCTGCAGGAAGGAATGACCACCCTGAATCGCTCGCTTGCCGAATTGGTGAAGCGCAAAGAAATCTCGCTGGAGAGCGCCGAACTTTACTCTTTGAATCCATCGGAGTTGAGAATTTTGCTCGAGCGGATTTAACGGCCACTTAAGTTTACCTGCGGGATGAAGCTTAATTACAAGGCCAGAACCAAAGAAGGAGAGCTACAGGTTGGCTCGATTGAAGCGGCGTCGCGCGAGGCGGCGATCAATATCCTTTCCAGTCACGACCTCTTTATCCTTTCTCTGGAGGAAGCGGCGAAGGGTCACTGGTACGACCAGCTAATGGCCTTCTTAAACCGCGTGCGCTCCAAGGATATGATGGTTTTCACGCGGCAGTTCGCCACCCTGCTTTCGGCGCAAGTCCCGCTGGGCGAAGCACTGCGGACGCTGCAGAAACAGACCGAGAACGCCATCCTTAAAGAAACAGTTTTCGAAATAGCCTCCGACATTGATGCCGGACTTTCGCTTTCGCAGTCGCTCGAAAAATACGGAAATGTTTTCTCGCCGTTTTACGTGAATATGGTCCGTTCCGCAGAAGTCACCGGCCGGATGGAGCAGACGATGAACTTTCTCGCCGACTATATCGAAA
This sequence comes from Candidatus Colwelliibacteriota bacterium, assembly GCA_027310265.1. Classification (GTDB taxonomy): domain Bacteria; phylum Patescibacteriota; class Minisyncoccia; order UBA6257; family Colwellbacteraceae; genus DAIDBC01. The sequence goes on along the minus strand of DAIDBC010000048.1, from coordinate 8,888 downwards.
AGGAAGTCGGCATAACCTCACGCATTCAAAATGCCATGATTTACCCGGCGATCATGATCGTACTCTTTATTGTGGTGGCCGGAGTGATGGCGGCGGTGGTCCTGCCGCGGGTAGAGCCGATTTTCCAGGAAGCCGGGGTGCAGATCCCGCTTTTCACTCAGATTATTATCGGCGGTGGCAAATTCTTGGCGAGCTGGTGGTGGGCGGTCGTAATCGCAATCGGCGTTTTGGTCGGATTTTTGGTTGATTATCTCCGCACCGATGAAGGGCGGATAGTTTTTGACGAATTGCTGTTGCGCATCCCGGTTATAAACGGTCTTTTAAAACGGCTTTACGTCACCCGTTTTGCGGAGTCGGTGAGCGTCTTAACCCGCGGGGGCATCCCTATCGCCCAGGGCCTTGAAATCGCCGGGCATACCATCGGCAGCGTGATTTACCGTGATATGCTCCATCAGGTCGCGGAAGATGTGCGGCGCGGTGAACTGATGTCCCAGTCCCTGGCCAAGCAAGAAGAGTATTTTCCACCATTGGTCTCGCAAATGGTCGCGGTGGGTGAATCAACCGGCAAACTGGATGATTTGCTGGATAAAGTGGCCAGTTTTTACACCAATGAGGTTGATGGCATGGTCGCCAATTTGGTAGAATTAATCCAGCCGGTTTTGATGATTGTGATCGGCCTTTTGGTCGGGGCGCTCTTCGCCTCCATATTGGTGCCGATATACAACCTATTGCAAACTTTCTAAAACAAATGAAATACAACAAAGGTTTTACGCTGATTGAAATGCTTATCGTGGTCGCGATAATTGCAATTCTTTCTGGCGTCGTCTTGGCGGGGGTGAGCAATTTCCAGTCCCGCGCCCGCGATACCCGCCGCATCGGCGATATGAAAAACATCCAGAACTATCTGGAACTTTACTTCAATAAGTGCAGCCGCTATCCCGGAGACGCGACCTGTGCCGCGAATAATCCAGCCAGCTGGAATGACCTTACAACCGCCATGGCCTCGGTGATGGGCACCTCCAAGTTCCCGCAACCGCAGGTTACGGCCAATCCCTACTGTTACGGCGTCAGCGCTGACGGACTGACCTACGCGGTCGGAACCGTTCTCGAGAACGACAATTCGATATTGAAAGAAAGTGCGGACCCGACCAAATTGAATATCAGCGCGGGTAACACGGGTGATTGCACCGGCAAGACCTACGTTTATTGGGTGAGTTCGTAGTTCAGTAGAATAAAATCGTGAGTATTCTTATTTACATCGGCCTTTTCATTTTCGGCCTCGCAGTCGGCAGCTTTTTAAACGTCGTTGCGTTCAGGTACAAAGAAGGCAAGGGCTTATTCGCCGACATCTACGGCCGTTCGCATTGCATGCTCTGCGAGCGTACGCTCCGCTGGTATGAACTGATCCCGCTCATTTCTTTCTTCATCCAACGCGGGCGCTGTCGTACCTGTGGCCAAAAGATTTCATGGCAGTATCCGACGGTGGAGTTTTTATCCGGTCTTGTTTTCACGCTGGTGCCGTATAAGATACTGTCTATTTATCAGCCGTTCTATTCCCCTTATCTGCCGATTTTCATTTGGACGCTTGCGTTTCTCGCGCTGCTCTTAATCTCAGCCATAGATTTCAGATTGCAGATTATCCCCGACAGCCTGAATATCTTTCTCGCGCTTTTGGGCGTGGCGATGATTTTCGTGCACGGTTCCCTCGGCGATTTCGGCTTAAAAAACGGTATAATCGGCGGCTCGTTTTTGGGGAGCTATGCCTTAATGTTCTTTATCAGTAATTCCCAAATTGTTAACGCCTTGTTCGGCGCGGCCTTGGGCGCGCTTTTCATCGGCCTTATTTATCTTTTCACCCGCGGTCGGGGAATTGGTTTCGGCGACGTCAAACTCGCCGCCGCCTCCGGCCTGCTTTTGGGTTGGCCGGACATTGCTCTCGCGCTTCTTCTTGCTTTCGTCGTTGGATCGATTGTCGCCGTGATATTAATGATGTCGAAACAAAAAACCATTCACGACGCCGTTCCGTTCGGGCCTTTTATCGCCATGGGGATTACTATCGTGTTCCTTTTGGGGTACGATATTGTTAATGCGTATTTCCGGCTGTTCAATCTGGTCTGACATCTCTCCTCGAAACTCCAAGAAGGGGTTTACACTTATCGAAATACTGGTCACCTTGGGTATCCTCGCCATCCTTTCGGCGATCTTGGTGGGGTATGCTTCAGAAAGTAGTCGCCAGACTTTCATGATGATTGCCCGTGAAAGGGTAATCCGCCTTTTCGCGCGGGTTAGATCACTTTCCACCTCGACTTATTCGGTGAATGCGGGCGGCGGGAACCAGATGCTGATTTGCGGCTATGGACTGCACGTCGATCGTCCGGCCGGCAAACTGTTTATCTTTCAGGAGATGGCGTCAGACTGTTCCATCGCTAATTATCAGTACACGCCGGGAACCGATGTGCCGCTTGCGGGTGCGCTTGATTCCTATTCGTTGGACACTGGTCGCATTCAATTTGTCACCGACCCGAACGGCGATCTGAATGATGTGGTTTTCGTCCCGCCGAACCCGGATATCCATATAAACGGCGATACTGCCGGCACAATTACAAAGGCTGGTGTGGATTTGCAGATTAAAGACGGTTCTGGGTACACCGCTGAGGTAAATATCAACAATGCTGGGCAAGTCGGTTGGAAGTAAAGAGTTCGGTGGCGAACGTGGTCAGCTCTTGATCGAAGCGATGATCGCAGTCGGTGTTACGACTGTGGGCCTTTTGGGAGTTTTCTCACTCCTTTCCCAGTCGATGGGGCTGAACAAAGTCGCGGCCGATCAGTATGTCGGTGCGTATCTCGCCGCCGAAGGAATAGAAGTGGTTAAGAACATTATCGATACCAATGCTTATCAGGGCGGTGCGGCCTGGAATACGGGGGTGAGCGACGGCACTTATGCGGTGCAGTATGACACCAAGGGACCACTTAGTTCCTCGGCTGTCGATGTGCCGTTAAAGTTTGACCCGGTTACTTCGACGTACAACTACAATGTCGGCACTGACACGAACTTTAAGCGGGCAATCAAAATTACCAGTCTGCGGTTTGACAGTTTCGGCAGACCAAGCGAGTTGGAAGTGGATTCGACTGTCACCTGGAATAGTCGCGGCGGCACACAGTACAAAATTAATCTTGAAGATCACTTTATGAGTTGGCGCTAAATGTCCGGTCCACGCACAAAAAATAAAAGCGGTTTTACTATCATCGAGTTGATGGTGGCAACCTCCGTATTCATTATTTTGGTTGCACTATCAACCGGAGTGTTTGTCCAAACTTTGCGTACCCAGCGGACATTAAGCGCCGTCACCGCCGCGAACGAGAGCGCCTCGCAGATCTTGGAACAAGTCGCGCGCGAGGCCAGAACCGGCTACAATTTTCAGGCTTCCACCGCCGACACACTCGTCTTTACTAGCACGCAGGCCAACAACCAGACAGTGGGTTATAAGCTGGTTGGCAGCTCGGTGGGGCGCTGTTTGTCCGTCTGTGCTGCCGATTCTGACTATAAAGCCATAACTTCTACCGACGTTAAAGTTGAAAAACTCAACTTCCTTTATTACGGGGTAAACCCGGCCGATAATGCCCCGCCGCGAGTAACGATTTTGATGACCGTTGGGACTTCCAAGGACAGTGCGAGCAACATCGAGACCAATCTAGAAACAACAGTGAGTGCAAGAAACGTCAGTAAATAAAAATGGATTCTAAGTGGACAAAATCGAAAGACGGGCAGGTGATGCTTCTTACCGCCGTTCTTATTTCCGGGATTGTACTTTCGGCTACCTCGCTTGCCGGACTTCTCACCGTCTATCAGTTGCGGCAGGTTACCGACGTGACCAACTCCACTAAAGCGATTTTCGCCGCCGACAGCGGTATTGAGTGGGAACTGTACAAGAATTTTAAAGACAGTAAAGCCAGCGCACCGGCATGTTCCGGCGGCAACCCGGGCCAGTTGTGTAATGGGGCGACTTTTCAAACCTACCCCGACCCGAATAATCCAAGCATCGTGACCTCGGTGGGAACCTCCGGTCGTTCCAGCCGCGCTTTCCAGATTAACTTCAGTACCATTGCGCCATGACGAAAGGCGAGGTCAAAGAGCGGGTTGAACATCTAAAAAAGCTTATTAACAAATACCGCTACTCGCGGTTGGTTTTGAATAAAGAACTTATCTCGCCGGAGGCGGAAGACGCGCTTAAAAAAGAACTCTTCGATCTGGAACAAAAATTTTCGGATTTGGTGACTCCTGATTCACCCACCCAGCGGGTGGCCGGCAAGCCGCTCGCGAGGTTCAAAAGGGTACGGCACGAGACCCCGATGCTTTCATTTAACGATGCTTTTTCGGAGGACGATATGCGGGACTGGTTGAAGCGCCTGTCCAACTTTCTGGGCCGTAAGACCGAAGGTCCGTTTTACGCTGAACTTAAATTTGATGGTTTGTCGATTGAACTGGTCTATGAAGACGGCGTGTTTGTTGAAGGCGCCACGCGTGGCGACGGTCAGATCGGTGAAGACGTTACCCAAAATTTGAAAACAATCGAGGCTATACCGCTGCGCCTCGAATCGGTGGATTATAAAATCAAAGTCCCTAAACATTTGGTGGTGCGTGGAGAAGTACTTATGACCAAGAAAGAATTTTTACTCGCCAATAAGGAGCAAGCTAGGAAGGGTGAAAAAGAATTCGCCAATCCGCGCAACATGGCCGCCGGCTCGATTCGCCAACTCAATCCGAAAATAACCGCCAGCCGGAGGCTCACCACCAACGAATACGATATTGTTGCCGGATTTGATGTTGCGAAGCACAGCGAGGAACACGAGATTCTGCACAAACTTGGTTTCAAAACTAACCATGAGACTAAGCTCTGCAAGAACCTAGAAGAAGTTTTCGCGTTTCGTACCTATTGGGCCAAGCATCGCGAAAAACTGGATTTCGAAATCGACGGCGTGGTCGTGGTTTTGGACGACAATAAATTGTTCGATGCTGCAGGAGTGATTGGTAAGGCGCCACGGGCTGCGATTGCTTACAAGTTTTCCCCGCGCGAAGCTACAACAGTGGTGGAGGGCATCAAAGTACAGGTCGGACGCACCGGAGTGCTTACTCCCGTCGCGGTAATGCGGCCAGTGGGCGTAGGCGGCATCACAATTACCCACGCCACATTGCACAATGCCGATGAAATCGAGCGATTAGGGCTAAAAATTGGGGACACTGTAGTTATTTCACGCGCCGGAGATGTAATACCCCAGGTTACTAAAGTTTTAAAAGAACTTCGTACCGGTAAAGAAAAAGAGTTCCATATGCCGAAAACCTGTCCGGTGGATGGTTCGAAAGTTGTTCGTGATGGCGTGGCTTACCGCTGTTCCAACCGTTACTGCGGCGCGAGGTTGCGCGAGTCATTAAAACACTTCGTATCGCGTCCAGCATTCGATATCCAAGGGCTTGGGCCGAAAATAATCGACCGTTTCCTCGACGAGGGGCTGATAAGCGACGCAGCTGACCTCTTTGCGCTAAGATCCGGCGACATCGCCGCGCTGGAACGTTTCGGCGAGAAGTCGGCCGAAAATCTTATTTCAGAAATAGCCGGCAAGAAACAAATTTTGCTTGCCAAGTTTATTTACGCCTTAGGCATACTGCATACTGGCGAGGAAACAGCTCTACTCTTGGCCGAATATGCTGCCAGGAAAAGACACATTCAGACCCCGAATGACCTGCTCAACGTCTTTCAAAATATTACTGAAGAGGAACTGCAGGAAATTCCGGACATCGGTCCAAAAGTGTCCGCAAGTATTGCCGGTTGGTTCCGGGCAAAAAGCAATACAGAGTTGCTTAAAAAACTTTCGCGCGTTGAGATTAGAATTGTCCATGATAGAATTGCGAAAGGCAGCGGCAAACTGAAGGGACTTTCCTTCGTAATTACCGGTACGCTTAGAGCGATGGCACGCGAAGAGGCTAAAGAGAAAATCAGGACATTGGGTGGTGATGTTTCGGAATCGGTTAGCAAGAAAACAAGTTACGTAGTCGCCGGGTCTGAGCCTGGTTCGAAACTCGCAAAAGCCAAAGCATTGGGGGTAAAAGTCATCGACGAGCGGGAGTTTTTAAGTATGATTAAATAGCTATGGAGTTCGATGTCGAATATTTCGCGCGTTTAGCCCGCATCAAGCTTACCGATGCGGAAAAGCGTAAATTTGAGAAAGAACTCAAGGATATTTTGGGCTACGTCGAGGAATTAAAAGAGGTTGATACCAAAGATGTGGCGCCGATGACCGGGGGCACTAATCTCCGCAGTGTCTTCCGCGAAGATGCATTGGATGTGAAGCGCGAAGATAACGGTAGGGGCCGCAGCAGGTTTCCGGAAGAAAAAGACGGTTTTCTGAAAGTTCCCAAAGTGTTCGAATGATCCATTTACACGATCTTACGGTAAAGCGATTCCGCGAAGGGTTGGAGAATAAGGAATTCAGCGCCTATGAAATAGTAAAAGCGCTATTCGACTATATCGGTCTACGCGACAAAGAGATCGATGCTTATTTAACGCTAAATCGCGATGATGCATTGGAAAGGGCGGCCAAAATCGACGTAGCCATAGCGGAGGGGCGTGATCTGCCCCCTCTTGCGGGGGTGCCGCTCGCGATAAAAGACAATATGCTAATTGAGGGTTTGCCCGCGACAGCCGGATCCAAAATACTTGAGCATTATATCTCGGCTTACGACGCTACGGTGATAAAGAAACTCAAGGCTGCCGGCGCGATATTCTTAGGTAAGACTAACCTTGATGAGTTCGCGATGGGCAGCTCCACTGAAAACTCGGCCTTCAAAGTGACTAAGAACCCGCATGACTTGACCCGTGTCCCCGGTGGCTCTTCCGGAGGATCCGCCGCTGCGGTCGCCTCGCATATGGCAGTTGCCGCCTTGGGATCTGACACCGGCGGATCGATCCGTGAACCAGCCGCCTTCTGTGGTGTGGTCGGTTTGAAGCCGACCTATGGCGCAGTCTCGCGTTATGGCCTGATTGCCATGGCTTCCAGCCTCGACCAGATCGGCCCGTTTACAAAGACAGTTGAGGATGCTGCAGTTATCTTTAAGCAAATTGCGGGATATGACCCGAATGACGCCACCTCTGCCCCAGATATTACTTATGGCGATAATCTACTAAACCCCTCCTTAGAAGGAATACGTGAACTCACGATTGGAGTTCCTGAAGAGTACTTTGTTCCGGGTATGGACGAAGAAGTTGCAAACGCGGTTCAGAGTGCAGTTAAGGAGTTCGAGTCACTTAAAGTCCGTGTTAAAAAAATAAGCCTGCCGCATACCAAGCACGCCCTTTCGGTTTATTACATAATTATGCCGGCAGAAGTATCGACTAATCTTTCGCGGTTTGACGGCATCCGTTACGGCGATCGGGCCAAGGCCGAGAACCTGCTGGATTTGTACTACCGCGACCGCGGTCTGGGCTTCGGGTCAGAGCCTAAGCGCCGCATTATTTTGGGAACGTTTGTCCTCTCGGCCGGATACTACGACGCTTACTATGCCAAAGCTCAGAAAGTCCGCGCGCTCATCAAAAAAGATTTCGATGAAGCTTTTAAAGAGGTGGACGTGATACTTACGCCGGTTGCGCCTACACCAGCTTTCAAGATAGGGGAAAAGACCGACGACCCACTTCAAATGTACCTGTCTGACATCTGTACCATCACTGTGAACTTGGCCGGCTTGCCTGGTATCTCAATTCCGGTGAACGGTCGGGAAGGTAAGTTACCGATTGGGTTTCAACTCATCGGCAAGCCGTGGCACGAGGCGGACATCTTAGGCCTGGGTATGTTTTACGAGCGGTTGGGAGGCAAGAGATAATTTTACCCACCCAACGATAATGACCTCATTAATGAGTCAGTTTTTCTGATGGGTAGTAGTTCCCACACTATCAAAAAAGATGGCGCAAGGCCATTGTTTTTGATTTAAGCGCAGCCGACGGGATTTGAACCCGTGATCTTCTCCGTGACAGGGAGACGTGTTAACCGAGCTACACTACGGCTGCAATTGCGACTTTTAGTGTACCAACTCGCGCTTGGTTTCGCAAATGCGGCTTCTAGACAATCCGCTTAATAACGGTGATCGGCTTTAGCTTTTCCACCGCCGCCTTAAGGTCCAGTTCTTCAACCCCGCCGGCTTCGATGATCTCGGGTCGTTCCTGTATGCGACGCGATCCTGCATGAATAATCTTGTTTTCTCCGGCATAGAGCACAACATGACCGATGCCTTGCGGGAAAGTCGGATTATAGTGCCCCCGCGATCCGTGGAAGAAAATAAGATCGCCGGGCTCAATGGATTCGAGTCGGACAGCGGTGCCTTGAGAGGCTTGTTCGATGGTGCTTCGCGGAATTATGACCCCGATTTGTTTGAAAAGATACTGCGTGAAAGACGAACAATCGAAAACCCGAGGCGCTTCGTCTGCTGCCGCCCCATATTTGTAAGGCCGTCCGATAAGTTCGCGCCCTTTTTGGACAAGTGTTTTTAGCTGCTCCTGTGTCATTGCGGTAATTCTATCAGGAAAGCGGTCGCAAAGTGTAATTTTATCCCTATCGGGCGCATCGGGCCGCCGAAATTCAACGGCAAAACTTTCTCACAATCGCCGTGAACTTCTTTCCGCGGTCAGCGTAGTCTTTAAACATATCAAAACTGGTTGCGCCGGGCGAAAATATAATAATGTCTCCTGCTCTTGCGGTTTTTAGTGCAGCCTTGAAAACCTCTTCCAGGTTGCCGGCACTCATTTTTATAGGCGCGCTCCTACGGATTGAGTTATATATTTTTCTTCGGCACTCGCCGTAGAGAACAACCGATTTGGTATTCGATTTTCGTAATACCTTGG
>DAIDBC010000036.1 GCA_027310265.1 Candidatus Colwelliibacteriota bacterium | reverse complement strand
GTATAGAATAAATACCAGCAAATGATCTCGAAATTTATCGTGGGAATTGTCGCGAACGGCGCCGGGCTGTATTTGGTCGGCCGCTACGTCCCGGGCGCGCACGTACCCTTGACCATCCAGGGACTGTTGGTTGCCGCGTTCGTCCTGACTCTCATTAACTTCCTCATCCGCCCGATCCTAAAACTGGTCTTCTCGCCGCTAATCATCGTCACTCTCGGCTTCGCATCGCTCATCGTCAACGGTATTACCTTATATATATTGGAGCTTGCGGTTCCGGCGGTGAGTTTCGGTGGACTTACTTCGCTTGCCTATGCTACGCTCATCATGACCGCAGTGAATTTTGTGGTGCACATACTTTAGGGTATAGCCACTAGGGTATAGGGTTTAGTGAAATGAGTTATATCAACATCGCTCAAATAGCGATATCGATAATAATCGTGGGCTTGATCCTGCTGCAAGAACGTGAATCCGGCTTGTCCGGACTTTTCGGCGGCGGGGATATGGGCGGCGTTTACCAGGCCCGCCGAGGATTGGAAAAAGGTATTTTTATAGCGACCATAGTCTTTGCCGTCATTTTCGTGGGGCTATCGGTAGCGAGTCTTATCGTAAAGTAAGTTAAAACTCTTTAAGAGTACTCAATTCTTTTATGAACCGCTTAATTGCGACAGTTCAGGCTATGTCCAAGTTGGAACGACTGGTCTTTTGGGGCGCAGTCGTTGTTTTGGTCGCCGGAGGCCTTACCAAGCTTGTCCTATACACTGAATCTAACAGTTATATGGTGGGCGCCCCGGGCGGAGAATTGCGCGAGGGGGTTGCAAGCCAGCCGGCGTTTATCAACCCCGTTGTGCCGGTGACTGAAGCGGACCGCGACATTTCCCAACTGGTCTTTTCGAGCCTTACCGACGTGGCCGACAGTGTTAAGGTTTCGCCGGATAACAAGAACTACGAAGTGCGGTTGAAAGAGAACGCGTTATGGAGCGACGGCGAAAAACTAACCGCCGACGACGTAATCTTCACCATCGACACCATCCAGGATCCCGAAACCCGCTCCCCGCTCTATCGCAGTTTCCAGGGGGTGAAGGCAGAGAGAGTAAGTGAACTTGAAGTAAAAATCTCACTCTCCTCGCCCTATGCTTTCTTTGAGGACGACCATTTGAAGAACCTGGACATCATCCCGAAACATATCTTTGCCGGCGTGCCGGTGCAGAACCTACAGTATTCGCTCTACGGCCTGCAACCGATCGGTTCCGGTCCGTACATCGCGAAAGGTTACGTGAGCGACGACCGCGGCAATATCACTTCACTTACCCTGAAAGCCAATAAAAATTATTTCGGGGATAAACCGAAGATTGACACGATAACTTTCAAATTCTACGCCGATTCTTCGGAATTGGTCCGCGCTTACAACAGCGGGGCGATTGACTCATTCGGCGTTTCAACCTATGACCCCGCGCTTTCAAAACTGGTTCTGCGTTACAATGCGCATTATCTCCCCTCTTATCGCTACTACGCCGTTTTTATAAACCCGTCGACCGCGCCGAAAGAGCTGCAAAATATCAAAGTTCGTCAGACGCTATCCGGCTTGGTAAACCGTGCGGACATCTTAAACCAGGTTCTGAAC